>NZ_JBVVQQ010000003.1:229707-465140 GCF_055811135.1 Mesorhizobium sp. WSM4817
CACCCCCCCCCCCCCGCCCCCCCCCACCCCCCCCCCCCCCCCCCCCCCCGCGGGGGGGGGGGGCCCCCCGGGGGGGGGGGGGGGCCCCCCGGCGCCGCACCCCCACCCCGCTGCTTCGCAGCGACCCTCCCCACAAGGGGGAGGGTTAGGGGCAGCGCGACGCTCCTGCATGAAGGCCGGCAACCGTGATCACCAGCCAGCCCCATCGTCTCACATCGGGCGGTCTCATCGACCGCTCGGCGCCGCTGAACTTTCGCTTCGACAGCAAAACCTTTGCCGGCTTCCAGGGCGACACGCTTGCCTCGGCGCTGATCGCCAATGGCGTCAAACTGGTCGGCCGCTCGTTCAAATACCACCGGCCGCGCGGCATCCTGACCGCGGGCTCGGAAGAACCCAACGCACTGGTCGAGCTGCGCACCGGAGCCCGGCGCGAGCCCAACACCAAGGCGACCACCGCCGAGCTTTATGACGGTCTGGAAGCCGCCAGCCAGAACCGCTGGCCGTCGCTGCGCCACGATCTGATGGCAGTCAACCAGCTGTTCTCACCGATCTTCGTCGCCGGCTTCTACTACAAGACCTTCATGTGGCCGGCAAAATTCTGGGAAGCGGTCTACGAGCCGGCGATCCGCCGCGCCGCGGGTCTCGGCCGCGCCGCGGGCGTTGCCGATCCTGATCATTACGACAAGACGTGGGCGCATTGCGACGTGCTGATCGCCGGTTCCGGCCCAGCCGGGCTGGCGGCAGCACTTGCCGCCGGCCGATCTGGTGCCCGCGTCATCCTGTGCGAGGAAGATTTTGCGCTTGGCGGCCGCCTGCTTGCCGACGGCGGCACGATCGACGGGGTGCCCGCAGCCGAATGGATTTCGCGCACGCTGGCCGAGCTCGCCTCGCTGCCGGACGTCCGCATCATGACCCGCACGACGCTGTTCGGCGTCTATGATGGCGGCACCTATGGCGCGATCGAGCGGGTCAACGACCACCTGCCCTCCCCGCCAGAGCATCAGGTGCGCCAGCGGCTGTGGCGGATCGTGGCAAAGCGCTCGATTGTTGCCGCCGGCGCCATCGAACGGCCGATCGTTTTTGCCGGCAACGACACGCCCGGCGTGATGATGGCTTCGGCGATGCGGACCTATATCGCGCGCTATGCGGCAACCCCGGCGAAGAGGATTGCGCTGTTCACCAACAATGAGGATGGCTGGCGCACGGTCGAGGCAGCACTCGACGCCGGATTGCAGATCGCTGCCGTTGTCGATGCGCGTCCGGACGTATCGGCCGCGCATCGCGCGCTTGCCGCCAAGGCCGGCTTTGCCGTTTTGAACGGTTTCGTCAGCGGGGTGGACGGCGGCAAGGACGGTGTCAGGAAAATCTCGGTGGCGCTCGCCGGCGGCGCACGCGCCGAGGTCGAAGCCGACGGGCTTGCCGTTTCCGGCGGCTGGAACCCGGCGGTCGGGCTGACTTCCTACCATCGCGGCCGGCCGAAATGGCAGGACGACATATCCGCCTTCGTGCCGGACGGCGCGCCTCCCGGCATGGTGGCCGCCGGTGCCGCCAACGGCGCTTTTGGGCTCGGCGCCTGCCTGCGCCAGGGATTCGCCGCCGGTGCGGCGGCAGCGCAGAGTGCCGGACACAGCGGCAATGCCGGCGCTCCGCCAGTCGCCGAAGACGAAGCTTTTTCGCTGACCCCGCTCTGGCATGTTGCCGGCAAAGGCAAAGCCTTTGTCGACTACCAGCATGACGTCACCGCTGCGGACATCGAACTGGCGCAGCGCGAAGGCTTTGAGTCGGTCGAGCACCTCAAGCGCTATACGACGCTCGGCATGGCGACCGACCAGGGCAAGACCTCGAATGTCGCCGGCCTCGCGATCATGGCGGCGCTGTCAGGAAAATCCCTTCCCGAGACCGGCACGACGATCTACCGTCCGCCCTATGTGCCGGTCGCCATCGGCGCGTTTGCCGGCCATCATCGCGACGAAAACTTCCATGCGACAAGGCTGACGCCGTCGCATCACTGGGCAGCCGAACAGGGCGCGGTGTTCGTCGACACCGGCTTGTGGAAGCGCGCGCAATGGTATCCGCGCGCCGGCGAGAAGGACTGGCTGGAAACGGTCACCCGCGAGGTCAAGGCGGTGCGCGGCGGTGTCGGTTTTTGCGACGTCTCGACGCTCGGCAAAATCGACGTGCACGGACCGGATGCCGGCGCCTTCCTCGACCGCGTCTACATCAACACTTTCTCCAACCTTGCTGTGGGAAAAGCCCGCTACGGGCTGATGCTGCGCGAGGACGGCATGGTCTACGACGACGGCACCACGTCGCGGTTGGCCGAGGACCACTATTTCCTGACCACCACGACCGCCAAGGCCGGGCCGGTGATGCAGCATCTCGAATTCTGCCGGCAGGTGCTGTTTCCTCAATTCGACGTGCAACTTACGTCAGTCTCCGACCAGTGGGCGCAATTCTCGATCGCCGGGCCGAGCGCACGGGAGTTGCTGAAACAGATCGTTGATGATTCAGAGGACCTTTCGAACGAGGGCTTTCCATTCATGGGCGCGCGGGAGGTATCCCTTCGCGGCGGCATCGGGGCGCGGCTGTTCCGCATTTCGTTCTCCGGCGAGATGGCGTTCGAGATCTCCGTTCCGACCCGCTACGGCGACGCGCTGGTGCGCAACCTGATGATAGCCGGCAAACAATTCGGCGCCACACCCTATGGCACCGAGGCGCTTGGCGTCATGCGCATCGAAAAGGGCCATGTCGCCGGGCCCGAGCTGAACGGCACGACGACCGCGGCCGATCTCGGCTTGGGCAAGATGATGTCGACCAAAAAGGATTTTATCGGCCGCGTCATGGCCGGACGCGAGGCGCTGGTCGCACCGGACCGGCAGGTCGTGGTCGGCATCAAGCCGACGGACAGAGCGCGCCGCCTGCGCTCCGGCGCGCATATCATTCCGAAAGCCGAGGTACCGGGTTCCGCCAACGACCAGGGCTATGTCACCTCGGTCTGTTTCTCGCCGACGCTTGACCAGTGGATCGGGCTGGCGCTTGTCGAGCGCGGCCGCGAGCGCATCGGGGAGATCGTCCATGCGCATGACCCGCTGCGCGGTGAAGACTATGATGTCGAGCTGTGCAATCCCGTCTTCTACGATCCGGATGGAGGGCGCCAGCGTGGCTGAGTTTTCGTGGCTTTCTCGCAGTCCGCTGGAGCACGCACTTGTCGTGGGCGCCCATGGCGCGCGCGACGTCGCGTCGGGCATTTCCCTCAGTGAAGTTCGCAATTTCGACCTGATCCAGGTGATGGCGCGGCGCGGCAAAGGGGCGGAACTGGCAAACGCCGCCAAAGCCCGCTTCGGCATGGCGGCTCCGGACGCGCCCAAGGCGGTGCAAGCTGCGGACGCTGCGCTCATCTGGTCGGGACCGGACCAGTTCCTCGTCCTGTCCAAAGGCGGCAAGCACGTGATGGACATTTTGAGACAGGCGTTCTCGCAATCCGCCTCGCTGTCGGACCAATCGCATGCGCGCGCCCTGATCAGCGTCTCGGGAGCCAAGGCGCGCGCCATGCTGGCGAAATTGTCATCGATCGATCTGCACCCGACGGCGTTTTCGATCGACGCCGCTGCCACCACATCGATCGACCACACCGGCGTCAATCTCTGGCGTGGCAATGATCGGCCGGACGGGCAGCCGGTGTTCAATCTTCTGGTGTTTGCAAGTTTCGCCGAAAGCCTGTGGCACACGATGCTCGACGCAGCCGCCGAGTATGGCGTCGACATCGGGTATTCCGCGGAGTTGGGGTAGCGGTTGCCTCTTCCCTTCTCCCCTTGTGGGAGAAGGTGGATTGGCGCGCAGCGCCAAGACGGTTGAGGGGTGTTGGACGGAGTGCGGCCGATGCCAAGCTGGAGCACCCTCATCCGACCGAGCTTCGCTCGGCCACCTTCTCCCACAAGGGGAGAAGGGGGAGCCCCACCACCTTCGCCTTGCCAAACCGACACGCACTGCTATTCTTGCTGATAAAATAATTTTACGGACAGGCAAACTTGTTTCTTGAGACCCGGGTCGAGATGAGCCAGTCGCCCTACCCCGCCGTCGCTGCCGGACCGCCTCGACCGAGCCTAATCCTGCGGCCCGGCGAGATCGCGCTGCCCGCCGGCATGGAGCGCTATTCCGTTCAAGGCAATGGCGCGGTGCTCATCGATGTCGAGGCCGGCGATACCATCATCGTACGCAACGTCGAAGGCGGCCAAGCCTGCGAGCTCTTGGCATGGGACAAGAGCGGCGTGACTGATGCCGGCATTTTCGGCGAGAAATCGAACAGCAATGCCGCCGGCATCAAGGCGTTGCTGGCCAATGGCGACGACAGCCTCGCGTCCTTGCGCCGGGGGCTCGAGCGACGCCAGGTGCAGCTCGATCAGCCAAACGCGGCTCGCATCTTCGGCGGCGCCACCCCTGCCGGCACCGAACAGGGTTTTGCCGTCGCGCGCGACGCCTCGATGCTGATCGCCGCCCCGGGCGGGCCGATGCCGGTCGACGGCCACGACACTGCAACGCCGCTCGGCATCATCGTGCGCCGCGCCACGATCCGTCCGGCGGCGAAGTCCAGGCTTGGCGACCCGCTGGCCGACCCGGTGCTCGATTTGCGCGTCCATTCGGCGACCGCGGAAGCCTACTTCGTCAGGGCGGGTGACTATCTGCAGATCATCGATGTCGACGGGCGGCAATGCACCGACTTCCAGTGCTTTTCGGCGCGCAAGCTCGACAAGGGACGCGACCATCCGCTCGACGTGACGACGACCCGCACGCTGATGGGTTCGAGCTATCCGATGCCCGGCCTGCATTCGAAATATTACGACCAGGACATGGAGCCGCTGGTCGAGGTGGTGCAGGACACCTGCGGCCGGCACGATGCGTTCGCGCTCGCTTGCGCCGCCAAATATTACGACGACATCGGCTATCCCGGTCATCCCAACTGCTCGGAGAATTTCAACCGCGCGCTCGCCGACAGGGGTGTTGGCCCGCGCGCGGGCTGGATGGCGATCAATTTCTTCTTCAACACGGCGATCGACGCGCATGGCGTCATGGTGTCGGACGAGCCATGGTCGCGGCCGGGCGACTATGTGCTGCTGCGGGCGCTTACCGACATCGTTTGCGTGTCGTCCGCCTGTCCCGACGACACGACGCCGGCCAATGGCTGGAACCTGACCGACATCCATGTGCGGACCTATTCCGGCCAGCACAAATTCTCGCGAGCGATCGCCAGACGCATGACGCCCGATTCGGAACCGAAAATGACCCGCGAGACATCATTTCATTCGAGCTTTGCCAAGCACACCCGCAACTTCGTCGAGTACAGGGGTTATTGGCTGGCCAATTCCTTCGCAAAAGAGGGCCCTATCGACGAATACTGGGCCTGCCGGCAGGCCGCCGTCATCATGGACCTGTCGCCGCTGCGCAAGTTCGAGGTCACCGGCCCGGATTCGGAAGCGCTGCTGCAATACACGCTGACCCGCGACGTGAAAAAACTCGGCGTCGGCCAGGTCGTCTATTCCGCCATGTGCTACGAGCATGGCGGCATGATCGACGACGGCACGCTGCTCAGGCTCGGCAAGGACAATTTCCGCTGGGTCGGCGGCGACGATCTGTCCGGCGAATGGCTGCGCGACACCGCGACGAGCCTCGGCCTCAACGTGCTGGTGCGCTCGTCGACCGACCAGATGCACAATGTCGCCGTGCAGGGACCGAAGAGCCGCGACATCCTGAAGGAGATCATCTGGACTTCGCCGCTGCAGCCGTCGATCGAGGAGCTCGAATGGTTCCGTTTCGCCGTCGCCCGCATCGGCGGCGGCAACGGCATTCCAATCGTCGTCTCGCGCACCGGCTACACCGGCGAACTCGGCTACGAGATCTGGTGCCACCCGCGCGACGCCGAAAAGGTGTTCGACGCCATCTGGGCGGCCGGCCAGCCGCATGGCTTGAAGCCGATGGGGCTGCAGGCGCTCGACATGGTGCGCATCGAGGCCGGGTTGATCTTTGCCGGCTATGAATTTTCCGACCAGACCGATCCGTTCGAGGCCGGCATCGGCTTCACCGTGCCGCTGAAGAGCAAGACCGACGATTTCATCGGCCGCGAGGCGTTGATCCGGCGCAGAGAAAACCCGCAGAGGAAACTGGTCGGCCTCGACATCGACGCCAATGTCGCGGTCGGCCATGGCGATTGCGTCCATGTCGGCCGCGCCCAGATCGGCGAGGTCACTTCCGCCATGCGCTCACCGCTGCTCAACAAGAACATCGCGCTGGCCAGGCTTGACGTCACCCATTCCGCGATCGGCACCGCGGTCGAGATCGGCAAGCTCGACGGCCACAGCAAGCGGCTGCCGGCGCGCGTCGTGACTTTTGCCCATTACGATCCGCAGAAGACCAGGCCGCGGTCCTGATAGGCGATATCGAGAGGTGCCAACTCAGGGCAATCGCCCCAGGTTTGCGCTGCCCCTCATCGCCCTGCCGGGCATGCCCGGCAGGCGGATGAGGGGCAGCGCGCCAACTTCGGTAATTTGGCAGCGTCCGGCAGCTGTTTTCAAGCCAAGCACCCTCGGTTCAAGCCCGAGGGCGTGCTTGCGCGACATGCATTATTCGGCGGATCGCTCAATCGATCTTGATGAACACGCCCTTGGTGTTGAGATACTCGTCGAGGTGCTCGGCACCGCCCTCGCGGCCGTAGCCGCTCATCTTGTAGCCGCCGAAGGGCACGGCCGGATCGATGGCGTGATAGGTGTTCACCCAGACTGAGCCGGCGCGGATTTTTCGCGACAGCTGGTGGGCGGTGGCGATGTTGCGGGTGAAGACCCCGGCAGCAAGACCGTAAGGCGTGTTGTTGGCCCGCTCGACCGCCTCAGCGAGCGTATCGAACGGCAGCGCCGAAATCACCGGCCCGAAGATCTCCTCGCGCGCGATCTTCATGTCGTCCGAAACATCGGCAAAGACGGTCGGCGCGACGAAATTGCCGGCGGCCAGCGCGCCCTCCATGAGGCGTTGACCGCCGGTGACGAGGGTCGCCCCCTCCGCCGTGCCGGCCTCAAGATACGAGGCGACCCGTTGCAGCTGCTTTTCGGAGACGAGTGGGCCGATCTCGGTCGCCGGATCGATGCCGTCGCCGATCCTGAGACCCTTGGCATAGGCCGCCAGCCGCTCGACGAATTCATCATGGACGGAGCGTTCGACGAACAGGCGCGAGCCGGCGATGCAGATCTGGCCGGAATTGGCGAACACCGACATCGCCGCCACCGGCACCGCCTTGTCGAGATCGGCGTCGGCGCAGACGATGACCGGCGACTTGCCGCCAAGCTCCAGCGAGACGCGCTTGAGGTTGCCGGCCGAGGCGCGGACGATCGACTGGCCGGTTGCCGTCGAGCCGGTGAAGACGATCTTGTCGACGCCCATATGCTCGGCAAGTGCGGCGCCTGCCTCGGCGCCGGTGCCGGTCACGATGTTGACGACGCCTGGGGGAACGCCGGCCTCGTTCATGAGGTCTGCGATCAGAAGCGGCGTCAGCGGCGCCTCTTCCGACGGTTTCAGCACCACCGTGCAGCCGGTCGCCAGCGCCGGTCCGATCTTCCAGATCGAAGCCGCCGTCGGGGCGTTCCACGGGATGATGGCGCCGACGACGCCGACCGGCTCCTTGCGCGTGAAGGAGACGATTTCGCCCGGCAGCGAGTTCTCGATCGTCTCGCCGTGCAGGGACGTCGCCATGCCGGCGTAATAGCGCAGCATGCCGATGACGCGGTTGCGGTTGGC
Organism: Mesorhizobium sp. WSM4817; assembly: GCF_055811135.1. Classification (NCBI taxonomy): domain Bacteria; kingdom Pseudomonadati; phylum Pseudomonadota; class Alphaproteobacteria; order Hyphomicrobiales; family Phyllobacteriaceae; genus Mesorhizobium; species Mesorhizobium sp. WSM4817. The sequence continues at coordinate 237,487 of NZ_JBVVQQ010000003.1, forward strand.
CAGGGTGCGCACGATCGGCATGCCCATGTCGGTCGTGTCCGAGCGGCTGATCTCCTCCCAGTGCTTTTCGAAGAGATCGGCGATCCTGAGCAGCAGCACCTGCCGCTCATAGGGCTTGCACCGGCTCCACGGCCCGTCGAAGGCCCTGCGCGCCGCCGCCACTGCCAGCTCGATGTCCTGGCGGTCGCCGCGCGGCACCGTGGCAATGACCGCGCCGGTGGCCGGATTGCGAGTTTCCATGGTGAGGGCCGAGCGGGCGTCGACCCAGGCGCCATCGATGAACATCTGGCGGTGGCGTCCGTCGATCGGCCGGCGCAGCGCCACCGGTGCCTGAGCTATGGTCATGACGTCCTCCTCCGGCGCTCCTGCCGGTGGGCGGATTTAACCCCTGGACGTCACATCTGCCAACAGCCCTATTCGGCCGCCAGGGGCAGTTGCGGCTGGTCATCGTTTTCCGCCCGTTTCGGCTCGGCGGCCGGCGCCGCGTCCTCGACCTTCTTGCGCTCCCGGCCGAAGAACAAGGCATAGCCTGCCGGAAGGACGAGGATGGTCAGCACCGTGGCAACGAGGATGCCGCCCATCATGGCATAGGCGAGCGGACCCCAGAAGACGCCGCGCGAGATCGGGATCAGTGCCAGGACCGCCGTCAGCGCCGTCAGCATGATCGGCCGGAAACGGCGGACTGCCGAGCCGATGATGGCCTCCGAGCGTTCCATGCCGGCTGCGATGTCCTGGTCGATCTGGTCGACCAAGATGATCGAGTTGCGCATGATGATGCCAAGCAGCGCGATGACGCCGAGAATGGCGACGAAGCCGAACGGCGCGCCACTGATCAAAAGTGCCGCCGCAGCACCGATAATGCCGAGTGGACCGGTCGCCAGCACCAGCATCGCCTTGCCGAAATGCTGCAGCTGGATCATCAGCAGCACGACGATGACGGCCAGCATGATTGGCGCTTTCGCAGCAATCGAGGCCTGGCTTTCGGCCGAATCCTCGGCGCCGCCCTGGATCTCGACGGCGTAGCCGGGCGCGAGGCCGTCGCGCAGGCCCTGCATCTCGCTGTACATCTTCATGACGACGTCGTTCGACTGCACGCCGTCCGGCAGCGTGGCGCGCACGCTGATGGTCGGCAGGCGGTCGCGCCGCCATTCGACGCCTTGCTCCAGCACCGGGACGACCTTGGCGACCTGCGACAGCGGCACGAAGCCACCGAAATCCGTCGGGACAGAGATCGAGTCGACCGCCGACAGCAGGTGGCGGCTTGCCTCCGGCTCGCGAGCGACGATCGAAACCGTCTCCTCGCCATCACGGAAATCATCGAGCGGCGCTCCCGACATGGTCGCCTGCAGCATCTGGCGGATGCGCTGCGAGGTGACGCCGAGCGCACGGGCGCGATCCTGGTCGATCACCAGCTTCATCTCCGGCACCGGCTCCAGCCAGTCGTCGTGGACGGCGCCGAGCAGCGGATTTGCCTGGAACTTCGCCTTCACCTCGTCGGCGATGCGGCGCACCTCCTGGCGATCCGGGCCCATGACGCGCATCTGCACCGGCCAGCCGGTGGGCGGCCCAAGGAACAGGCGGTCGACCTTGGCGCGGACCGACGGGAAATCCTCGGCCAGAATGGTGCGCAGCTTGACGATCAGCCGCTCGCGGGCCGGTTCGTCATTGGCCATCACGAGAAGCTGGGCAAAGTTCGGATTGCGAAGCTGCTGGTCGAGCGGCAGGAAGAAGCGCGGCGCGCCCTCGCCGATATAGGTGGCGATGAAGCGCTTGTCCTTGTCGTCCATCATCCTGGTTTCGAGCGCCTTGGCCTGCGTCTCGACTTCCTTGATGCTGGCGCCTTCCGGCAGCCAGAGGTCGACAAGGATTTCCGGACGCGACGACTGCGGGAAGAAATTCTGCGGGATGAACTGGAACGCCCACAGGCTGGTGACGAAGGTCACCAGCGTCATGACCAGCACGATGATGCGGTGGCGCACGGACCAGCTGACGGTGGCGCGAAGCCGGCGATAAAAGCGCGTGTCGAAGACATCGTGATGGCTGCCGGCGTGTTTTCGCTGCTTGAGGATCATGTGACCAAGCCACGGCGTGAAATAGACCGCCACGAACCAGGAGACGACCAGCGCGATGCCGACAACGTAGAACAGCGTGCGCACATATTCACCGGCCGTCGAAGCCGCGAAGCCGACCGGGATGAAGCCGGCGGTGGTGATCAGCGTGCCGGTCAGCATCGGGAAGGCCGTCGAGGTGTAAGCGAAGCTCGCCGCCTCGATCTTGACCATCCCTTCCTCGAGCTTGCGTTCCATCATTTCGACGACGATCATCGCATCGTCGACAAGCAGGCCGAGCGCGATGATCAGCGCGCCAAGCGAAATGCGCTGCAGATCGATGCCGATCTCGTACATGATGGCGAAGGTCGCGGCCAGAACGAGCGGAATGGTGATCGCGATCACCAGGCCCGAACGCCAGCCGATTGTCAGGAACGAAACGACAAGCACGATCAGCAGCGCCTCGCCGAGCGCCGTCATGAACTCGCCCACCGCGTCCCGCACGACTTCCGGCTGGTCGGCGATCTGATCGACCGAAACCCCGTAAGGCAAGGCCTCTTCGAAGCGGTGATAGGTAGCCTCGACCTCCTTGCCGACATCGGTGACGTTAAAACCCTTGGCCATGACGACGCCGACCTGGACGCTGTCGTGGCCGTTGAAGCGGTATTTGCGCTGATAGGGATCCTCGAGACCTGTGGTCACGGTTGCGATGTCGCCGAGGCGCGTCACCTGGTTGCCGGCGCGCAGGCGAAGTTCGCGGATGTCGGCCGCCTCCGTCACGCTGCCTTCGACCGAGATGCGCACAGAGCGCTGGCCGGTGTCGACCGAGCCTGCCGGATCGACATTGTTCTGGCCCTTGATCGCGTTCTGCAGATCGGTGAGTGTCAGGCCGCGCTCGGCAAGCACTTTGGACGAAACATCTATATAGAGTTTTTCCGGCTGGTCGCCGATGATCACGGCCTTCTCGACGCCGGGCGTGGTCAGCAGCATGTCACGCGCCTGGATGGCTAATTTCTTCAGTTCGGGATAGCTGTAGCCATCGCCGCTGATCGAATGCAGGGTGATGAAAGTGTCGCCGAATTCGTCGTTGAAGTAAGGCCCAAGCAGCCCCTGGGGCAGCTCATTGGCGATATCGCCGACCTTCTTGCGAACCTGGTAAAAGGCATCCGCGACCTCAGTCGGATTGGTGTCGCCTTCCACCTGCAGGGTGATGATGGCGCTGCCGGCGCGCGTGTAGGAGCGGACGAAATCGAGATGCGGCGTTTCCTGCAGCTTGCGCTCGATCTTGTTGACGACCTGGTCCTCCATCTCCTGGATCGAGGCACCGGGCCAGACCGCCTGGACAACCATGACGCGGAAGGTGAAATCCGGGTCTTCCTTCTGGCCCATGCGCATCAGGCCGAGCGCGCCGGCAACGATGATCAGGCCGAACAGGAACCGCGCAATGCTCGGGTGCCCGATCGCCCAGCGCGAAAGATTGAAGGGCCTTTTTTCATGGGTGTCGGTGGTGTCGGTGGTCATAGCGCCAGTCCATCTGTCTGATCGTCAGCGCACGCACATGGCATGCCCACGGAGCTTCTTATGGTGGCTTCCGGGCGGCGAGGCTTTCCGAGCGGAGAGACACTCATCGCCGTGGGGCGCCAGGACCGATGTCGGGGGGGTACATCGACCTGACGTCTCGACAATCGGGCACCTGCCGCCCGGAAACCGTGAACCGCTTGACCTCGCGGCTTGCGCCGATGCGAGGAAAAGCCGTTTTATGCCTGGCCGTCAGCGCACGCGCTTCATGGCCCCGCCATCATCGTCCGCCGATGCGGACTGCTGCACCGCATCGCCGGCCAGCTTGACCTTCAGATTTTCGGTCATGAATTGCGTGCCCGCCGCAACGACGACATCGCCGGGTTTTAACCCTTCGGCAACATGCACGCCGTCGGCGGTGAACTCGGCGACCTTGATCGGACGCGCATGGACGGTCTCGCCGCTGCGGTCCACGGTCCAGACGATCTGCTGGCCGTCCTTTTGCGCCAGCGCGCTCAACGGGATCGATACGCTTTGCAGGCTGTTGTTGGCGGCCGAAGCCTCGATATTCGCGGTCATGCCGAGAAGCACGCGCGGATCGTTGGGCAGGCTGACGCGAACGGCAAAGGTACGCGACTGCTGATCGGCGCTGCCGGCGACTTCACGGACCTTGCCGTCGAGCGTCAGCGCTTCGTCGGCCCAGAAGCTTGCCTTGACGTCCTTGCCCGGCTTGAACTGGGCGATATCGGTTTCGGGCACGGCGATCAGCACTTCCTTTTCGCCGTCGACGGCAACGGTCACAACCGGCGTGCCTGAGCCGACCACCTGACCGACATCGGCGGTGACTGAGGTGACGATGCCGCTCCTGTCCGACTTGAGGTCGGTGTAGCGGACCTGGTTCTTCGCCTGGTCAAGCGCTGAGCGGGCGGAATTGCGGGTGGCGACCGCCTGATCATGGCTGAGCGTCGCCTGTTCGAGCTGCGATTTCGAGGCGAACTTCTTGGCAAACAGCTGTTCGGCACGACGGCGGGCAAGGCCCGTCGTCTCGACCTGCCGCTCGGCGGCCTCGAGGCTGGCCTCGGCGCTCTTGACCGAAAGGTCGTAGTCGGCGGGATCGATGCGGGCCAGAACGTCGCCCGGCTTGACGCGCTGGCCGATGTCGACCAGGCGCTCGGTGATCTTGCCGTTGATGCGGAACCCGAGATTCATCTCGGTGCGGGCGCGCACCGATCCGGAGTAGGAGAGCTCACGGGTATCGTTTGCCTTGGCGATCTCGACGACCTTGACCGGCCGGACGATGTCCTTGACTTCCACTTTTTCTTGCGAGCAACCGGCGAGCCCAAGCGCAGCGACGACGACCAGAGCCGAACCAATGGCCGGCAGCCTGTTCATGATGGATTTGGACAAAGACACTTGCGTACTCCCGAACTGGAGATGGATTGTCGACGCCCGGCGGACGCCGCCGGTCATTTCTTCAAGGCCCTGATGGCAAACTCGATAAGCTCGTCCGGCATCGCCCGGTTGTTCTTGGCAAGGCACTGGGCGACCATCTGCGGGTGACACAGGGTGATGATAGAGGCGCCGAAACACCGCGAAGCGACTTCCGGGTCCTGGTCGGCAAACTCGCCGGCCGCGATTCCCTCGCGGATCACCTCCTCGACCAAGCCGCGGATCCTGTCGATATGCTTCTCGATGACATGCCAATCGCGCTCGATGGCGACGACGACCATTTCGTGCACCTTCTCCTGGTCGAGCATGGTGTCGCGGGTCCACTGATAATGCGTTTGCACGTAGCGGCGCAGCCTTTCGCTGGCCGTTCCGGGACTATGGCAGGCGTCGTAGGTCAGTTGGTAGCAGGTAGCGAGCATACGGCCGCAAACGGCCTGGTGGATTTCGACCTTGGAGGCGAAGAAACGGTAGATGTTGGCCGTCGACATGCCGAGTTCACGGGCTATGTCGGCGACATTGGTCTTGCCGTAGCCGTAGTGGCGGAACAGCCGCTCTGCGCAATCGAGGATGCGCGCGACATTCTCCTGCCGGACCAGATCAGCCGTCGTGTCGAGGGTGTCATGCATCATGTATCATTAGCTCTTACGAGTGACGAATTTTGAATTTCGTCACTCGTAATTCGAAATTTCCCGCCTGTCAACAGGTGATGTTACCTTTCTGGACGACCGGTGACATCCTTTGATACAACCTAGGCGTGAACAGCGTTAACGAAGCCTACTGCGGGTCCGCGCAGCGCAGCAATGCATTATCATCGAAGCTGTGGAGATACGCCAAGCTGTGAAGGAGACATGGAATGACCGTGCTGCGCATTGTCTCGAATATCGCAACTGACAGCATTCCGGATGTTCGGAAGTTCTATACCGATTTGTTCGGGCTCGATGCCGTCATGGATCACGGCTGGCTCGTCACGCTGGCGTCCAGCGAAACCACCGTCCCCCAGATCAGCATCGCCAGCGAGGGCGGCTCAGGCACACCGGTGCCAGATCTGTCGATCGAGGTCGACAATGTCGACGCGGTTTATCTTCGCGCAAACGAGATCGGTTGCAGAGTGGTCTATGATTTGACCGACGAACCGTGGGGGGTAAGACGCTTCTTCATTGCCGACCCGACCGGCAAGCTGCTCAACGTGCTCTCCCACCTCCCCTAGTTAGAAATTGTCTGCAATACCGAAACGGGCCCAATTGCGGTTCTCGGAGGAAAACCATGAACAGAACAATTCCATTTCATTTCGTCGATGTCTTCGCGGTAGAGCCGCTGACTGGCAATTCCCTCGCGGTGGTCGATGGCGGTGACGAGTTGGCGCTCGAGCTGATGCAGAACATTGCCCGTGAGTTCAACCAGTCCGAGACCACTTTTGTCCTACCGGCGACCCGGGCGGACGCCGATTGGAAATTGCGCTCTTTCACGCCGAAAGGCGTGGAGGTTTTCGGCGCAGGCGGCCACAACACGCTAGGGGCCTGGTGGTGGCTCGCTGCGGCGGGGCGGCTCGAGTTGGGCGATGGCCCGACATGGTTTCACCAACAGATCGGCGACTTGGTATATCCATTGGCCATCTGGCAAAGCCAAGGAAAACTCGAAAAGATCATTATGCGGCAAGAAGCCCCAGTGGCCGGCCGGCAGATCTCAAATCCTGGCGCCCTTGCCGCGGCACTTGGCCTAAATACTGAAGAAATAACGGACGTCGTGCCTTGCCAGGTGGTCTCGACCGGTGCTGCCCATCTCCTGGTGCCAATCCGCGATCGCCAAGCCGTCGACCGGATTTCGCCTGACGCCAAACAGCTTTTCGACCTGCTCAACGAGGTCGGCGGGGAAGGCTGCTACGTCTTCTCACTTGATCCGCCACTGCGGGGAAGCACAGCGTATGCACGGTTTTTCAACCCGACTGTCGGCATTGCCGAGGATCCGGCAACCGGTACGGCGGCTGGTCCGCTCGCCGCACATCTGGTTGCACACGGTGTTGCGCAGCCCGGCGTAGTCAAGGTCGAGCAAGGCACGGCGCTCGGACGTACCAGCATCATCGAGGTGGATGTCGACGCCGGCTCGGTGAGCGTGTCTGGACGCGGCATCGTGGTGGCGAGCGGGGCGTTTTCGATCTAGTTTCCCTGCCCAGAGAATTTGGTTCTGAACCTGTGGACGGTCGCTGCCGGCCGGCTGTAACCAACAATCTCCAACGCTGGCGATTGGCATAGGCTACTACACCTTCGTCATCCTAGGGCAAGCAAGGAGCAGAGCGACGCGGCGCAGACTCTAGGATGACGAAGTGAAGGGGTGTCTCAGCTAATCCCCACGGTTTGCGATTTGCCACTGAGATTTGCCGCTGAAGGGGGGTCCTGATCCACCTATCCCTTGGCCATCTTCCTCAGCCTGAACTTCTGGATCTTGCCGGTTGAGGTCTTCGGGATTTCGGCGAAGATCACCGCTTTCGGCAGCTTGAAGCGGGCGAGCAGCGCGCGGCAGTGATCGATGATCTCGGCCTCGGTCGCCGTCCTGCCCGGCTTCAGCTCGACATAGGCGACCGGCACCTCGCCCCATTTGTCGTCGGGCCTGGCGACGACGCCGCAGGAGGCGACGGCGCCGTGCTTGTAGAGCGCCTCCTCGACTTCGATCGAGGAGATGTTCTCGCCGCCGGAAATGATGATGTCCTTGGAGCGGTCCTTGAGCTGGATGTAGCCGTCGGGATGCATGACGCCGAGGTCGCCCGAGTGGAACCAGCCGCCGGCGAAGGCCTCGTCGCTGGCCTTGCGGTTCTTCAGATAGCCCTTCATGACGATGTTGCCGCGGAACATGACCTCGCCGATCGTCTCGCCGTCGGCCGGCGTCTCCTCCATCGTCTCGGGGTCCATCACCGTCAGATCCTCGAGCGCGGCATAGCGCACACCTTGCCTGGCCTTCCTCGCCGCCTTCTGTCCCTTCTCCAGCCCATCCCACTCGCCATGCCATTCGTTGACGACCGCCGGGCCATAGGTCTCGGTCAGGCCATAGAGGTGGGTGACGGCAAAACCCGCATCGGCCATGCCCGACAGCACCGCTTCCGGCGGCGGTGCCGCGGCGGTGTTGAAGGTGACCGTCTGCGGAAATTGCCGCTTGTCCTCGTCGCTGGCGTTGATCAGCACCGACATCACCACCGGCGCACCGCACAGATGGGTGACGCCGTGGTCGGCGATGGCGTCGTAGATCGGCTTCGGCCGCACCCAGCGCAGGCAGACATGGGTGCCGGCCTGCACGGCCAGCGTCCACGGAAAGCACCAGCCGTTGCAGTGGAACATCGGCAGCGTCCACAGATAGACAGCATGCTTGCCCATGCCGGCATGGATGGTGTTGGCATAGGCCATCAGCGCTGCACCGCGATGGTGATAGACGACGCCCTTGGGATTGCCTGTCGTGCCGGAGGTGTAGTTGAGCGAGATCGCGTCCCATTCGTCGTCCGGCATCGACCAGGCGAAATCCTCGTCGCCGCCCGCGACGAAGGTCTCGTAATCGAGCGAGCCGATCCGCTCGCCCTTGGGATAGGGGGCGTCAGTGGCGTATTCGGGATCGTCATAGTCGATGACCAGCGGTTTTACCCTGGCCAGCGCCAGCGCCTCGCTGACGACATTTGCAAATTCGCGATCGACGACCAGCACCTTGGTTTCGGCATGGTCGAGTTGGAAAGCGATGACGGCGGCATCGAGGCGGGTGTTGAGCGAATGCAGCACCGCCTTGGTCATCGGCACGCCGAAATGCGCTTCCAGCATCGGCGGCGTGTTGGACAACATGACGGTGACGGTGTCGCCCTTGCCGATGCCGCGCCTCTGCAGCGCCGAGGCAAGTTTCAGCGACCGCCGCCAGAAATCGCGATAGGTCGTGCGCTGGCGACCATGGATGATGGCGACATGGTCGGGAAAGGTCCTTGCCGCCCGCTCCAGATAGCTGAGCGGCGTCATCGGCTGGTGGTTGGCTGGATTCCTGCCGAGATCCTGTTCGTAGGGATTGCCCATCCCGTCCTCCGCTAATGTCTGATCGAAACCTTCTACCCACAGGCTTCCGGCCCGTCACCATGCCACGATAGAGCGCATTTGGCACAAGATATGATGTAGATTCAGCGGGCGAAAGGCATCCTTGCCTTTGCCCAGTTTGACTTTTGTCGACAGCCGTGAATAATGTCAGCAAGGAGATGGCATGGCGATCCGACCGGCAGAACAGCTTATCCATAAGGCCGCCTGGCTCTACTATGCCCACGGCTTGCGCCAGGACCAGGTCGCCAGCCAGCTCAAGATTTCCCGAGCCTCGGTCGCCATGTATCTGCGCAAAGCGCGCGAGACCGGCATCGTCAACATCTCGACCTCGACCCAGCTTTTCACCGACGACGTCATGGCGCGCAAACTCGAAGACGCATTGAAGCTCGATGCCGTCTGGATAGCGCCGGAAAACGGCCATGTCGCCGATCCGTCGACCGACATCGCGGTGCTGGCGGCCAGCGTCTTTCTCGAGCTGATCAAGAAGGGCGATCGCATCGGCGTCGCCTGGGGAAGGACCATCTATACGATCGCCGACATCATGTCCTATGCCGATCTGCAGGATGTCACGGTGGTGCAGCTCTGCGGCAATCTGGGAGCCCCCTATTCCTACCGCCCCGACCAATGCACCATGGAAATCGCCCGCCGGCTCAATGCCAAGGGACTCAATTTCTATGCGCCGCTGGTGCTGACGACAGAGGAACTGGCGCGCGGCCTGCGCGACGAGCCGGTGATCCGCGAGCAGTTGTCGGGCATCAGTGCGTGCAATCTGGCGCTTTACTCAGTCGGCACCGTCGACGCCGACAGCCATGTCGTCAAATGCGGCGCGCTGACTGCCAGCGAAATGGAGGTGCTGCGTCGTGCCGGGGCTGCCGGCGTCATCGCCGGTCAGATCATCGATGCGCAAGGCAAGGCGCTCGACTGCAGCTACAACAGGCGGATCATTTCGGCGGAGCTGTCATCGCTGCGCAAGATTGAAAAGCGCCTCGTGGTGGTGCAGGAGGACAGCAAGTTCGGACCGCTGGTGGCGGCGATCGCGGGTGGGCTATGCACGCATCTGGTGGTCGGCGCCCGGATGGCGCGACGGCTGCTCGACCATGCCGGACCGGCAGTAGAAAAGGTCGCCTAGAGAACACAAGCCGCGGACGCATTGTCATCAAGGCGTCGCGGCATTCCTGTTTCACAACAAAACAACCGGACGAAGCGAACATGAAGAACCTGTGGAATGACGGCGACGCGGAGAAGCTGGTTGCCGACTATGCAACAAAGGGTGTGGCCCGCGACCTGGCGCTGCGCGTCTACACGACCAGGCTTCTGGGCGGCGAACCGCGGCTTGTCCTGCATGGCGGCGGCAACACATCGTGCAAAACAAAGGCCATCGATCTCGTCGGCGACGAATGGGACGTGCTCTGCGTCAAGGGCAGCGGCTGGGACATGGGCATCATCGAGCCGCAGGGCCTGCCGGCGGTCAAGCTCGGCGCGCTGCTCAAGGCGCGGTCGCTCAAAAAACTCTCCGACGAAGACATGGTGGCGCTGCAGCGGGTGAACCTGATCGATCCGTCTTCGCCCAACCCTTCAGTCGAGACACTGCTGCACGCCTTCCTGCCGCATAAATTCGTCGACCATACGCACTCGACCGCCATCCTCGCCATTGTCGACCAGGACGATAGCGAGGCGCTGAGCAAGAAGGTCTTCGGCAACAAGATGGGGTTCGTGCCCTACATCATGCCGGGCTTCGACCTGGCGAAGGCGGCTGCCGATGTCTTTGACGCCGACCCGACGGTCGAAGGCCTGATCCTCGACAAGCATGGCATTTTCACCTTCGGCGACGATGCCAAGCAGGCTTACGACCGGATGATCCATTATGTGAACCTCGCCGAGGATTTCATCGCCAGTCACGGCAAGCCGCGCAGCGAAAAAACCGCCTTGCCGGCCAGGCTGGCGAAGCCTGCGGAGATTGCGCCGATGCTGCGCGGCGCGGTGGCGGTGGCGCGCGGCGAAGGCCGCTTCGACCGTATGATCAGCGATTTCCGCACCTCGGACGCGATCGTCGATTTCATCAATTCGGCTGACATTGCCGACTATGCCGGGCGCGGTGTGTCGACGCCCGACCTGTCGATTCGCATCAAGACCGGACCGATGGCGTTGCCGGCGCCCGACGCGGACAAGATCGGCGACTACAAATCCGTCATTCGCCAGCATGTCGAAAAATTCGCCAGGGACTATCGCGCCTACTTCGAGACCAACGACGCGCTCGACGATGTGAAGCGCACTATGCTCGACCAGATGCCGCGCCTGACGCTGGTGCCGGGGCTCGGCATGTTCGGCCATGGCCGCACGCTGAAGGATGCGAAGATTGCATCCGACGTCGGTGAAATGTGGATCGAGGCGGTGCGCGGCGCCGAAGCAATCGGCGATTTCCATCCACTGTCCAAGGCCGACCTTTTTCCGCTCGAATACTGGTCGCTGGAACAGGCCAAGCTCGCCGCCAACAAGCCGAAGCCGCTGACCGGCCAAATTGTGCTGGTCACCGGCGGTGCCGGCGCGATCGGTGCCGCCACGGCAAAGCTGTTCGCCGACAATGGCGCTCATGCGGTCGTCGTCGATCTCGACGCGGCGAGGGCGACGGAGGCGGCAAAAAAAGCTGGCAACGGTTCGATCGGCGTCGGCGCCGACATCACCGACCCGGCGCAGATGCGCGCTGCCTTCGACAAGGCCATTGCCGTCTACGGTGGCCTCGACATCCTCGTCTCGAATGCCGGTGCGGCTTGGGAAGGCAGGATCGGCGAACTCGACGACGCCACTTTGCGCAAGAGCTTCGAACTCAATTTCTTCGCCCACCAGTCGGCGGCGCAGAACGCAGTGCGCATCATGCTCGAGCAGGGCACCGGCGGCGTGCTTTTGTTCAACACCTCCAAGCAGGCGATCAATCCGGGTCCGAAGTTCGGCGCCTATGGCATGCCAAAGGCGGCGACGCTTTTCCTGTCCAGGCAATATGCTGTCGACTACGGCGCCCACGGCATCCGCTCCAATGCCGTCAACGCCGACCGCATCCGTTCCGGGCTGTTGACCGACGCGATGATCGCCAGCCGTTCGGGCGCCCGCGGGGTCTCGGAAAAGGAATATATGGCGGGCAATCTGCTCGGGCAGGAAGTGACGGCCGAAGACGTCGCCCAGGCCTTCCTGCATCAGGCGCTGGCAGAGCGCACCACCGCCAATGTGACGACGGTGGACGGCGGCAACATCGCGGCGGCGCTGCGGTAATGCATGTCGCTCAAACGCCGCACATTTTCGAACGGTACGAACTGGACCGGACGGCTTGCGAATTCGGCCTTTCGTAGCTACATTGTAGCTCTCTTCAAGGAGCAGTAATATGGCAACGGAAATTGTGGTCCGCGCTCGGATCGATGCGGCGACAAAGGCACAGGCGACGGAAGCCTTGGCGGCAATGGGATTGTCCGTTTCCGACGCCATTCGCCTGCTGCTGGTCCGCGTCGCCGCCGACAAGGAGTTCCCCTTTCCGGTGAAGGTGCCGAACGCAACCACTCGAAAGGCCATGTCCGAATTGGAGCAGGGCAAGGGCAAGCGTTTCGCCTCGGCCGACGAGTTGTTCAAGGACTTGGAAATCTGATGTGCTGGCGCCTGTTCGATCCGGACAATTCCGCCGTGATGTGAAACGTGCCGAGAAGCGTGGCAAAGATCTTGGCAAGCTGCGCGAGCTGTTGGGCCTCCTGCTCGCCGGCGATGAACTCCCAGCGAGTTATAAGGATCATCCACTGAAGGGCGACTGGAAAGGCTATCGTGACGCTCACATCGAACCGGACTGGCTCTTGATCTATCGTGTCGCCGGCGATGAGCTACAGCTTGCTCGCACCGGGTCCCATTCCGATCTGTTCAATGAGTAGCCGAGGCGGGCACGCAACTTAGGATTTTTTGCGCTGCGGGCTGGAAACTTGCCATCCTCACCGCGGGACTATTGGACTGCAGGCTAAGCATGAAAACCCAACCCATGCGCACCCTTACCATATCCCTCACCCCGCAGCAGGCTGCCCGCCTGCAAAGCGCTGTCGAAGGCGGGGGATATGCCTCTAACAGCGAGATTGTCCGCGACGCCCTGCGCCTGTGGGAACAGCGCGAGGAATTGCGCGCATTGGAGTTGGAACATTTGAAACGAGCCTATGCCGACGGCATGACCAGCGGCAAGCCGGTGAACGTCGAACCCGCCGAGTTCATACGCGGTTTGAAGGCAGAATGCCGCGCCCGTGGCTAGATATCGGCTCACGCCGACGAAGCAGGCATTCAGACCTGGAAAAGAGCGGCCCGAAAGCCGCTCGTCCCTTACGCCTGCGGAACGCTATTTCGCGTTGGGGTTCGGCATCCAGGCCGGCATCGCGACATCGGCATGGGCGAACTGCGGCAGCTTGGCCGAGAGGTCTTCCATGTTCTTGATGTCCTTGTCGATCAGGTCCTTCTGGGTGATCAGCGTCGGCGGCACGATGACGTTTTGGCCGGGGTCTTCGCCGGCCAAAAGCTGAGCCAGCGCGCGCACCGAAACCTGGCCGACGACGGCCGGGTTGGTGGCAGCGGTTGCCGCCCAGGCGCTGTCGGGCTCGCGCATCGCGGCGATGTCGGAGGTCGAGATGTCGGCCGAATAGATCTTGATGTCCTGCGACAGGCCGGCCTCGTCGACGGCGATCTTCACGCCCTTGGCGAATTCGTCATAGGGCGCGAACATCACCTTGATGTCGGGATTGGCCGACAGCACCGAACGGGCCTGGTTGGCGACGGAATTGGCGATCGGATTGTCGAGCGTGCCGAACATCGCCGCCTCGTTGATGCCCGGATATTTCTTCTTGAACTCGACCCAGGTCTCGTTGCGGCGGTCGAGCGGCGCAATGCCGGCGACATAGACGTAGCCGGCCTTCCAGCTCTCGCCATTGTCCTTGATTGCCTGCTCGAGCGCGAGGCGTGCAAGGTCGCGGTCGGACTGCTCGATCTGCGGTATCTTGGGGTTTCCGACATTGACGTCGAAGGCGACGACCTTGATGCCGGCGTCGACCGCGCGCTGGGCGGCGTCCTTCATCGATTCCGTCAAGCCATGCTGGATGATGATGCCCTGGACGCCAAGCGCGATGGCCTGGTCGACCATGTCCGCCTGAAGGGCGGCGTCCTGGCGGCTGTCGAGGACGCGCAGATCAACGCCAAGCGCCTTGGCCTGCGCTTCGACGCCGGACAGATAGGCCTGGAAGAAGTCGCCGGTCGAGAGATAGCGGACCAGCGCGATCTTGACCGCGCCGGGCTTGTCGAACGGCGCCGGCCTGTCCTGCGCCATTGCCGGGACCTGCATCAGCAGCGCAGCACCGGCAAGCCCGAGTGCTGCTTTCGCCAAAAGTCTTCTTGTGATCTTCATGGTGTCTCCTCCTCTTGTTGAATTCAAATTTCAGCCGGTCGAAAATCCTATCCGTCGAAATCCTACCTGTTGCCCCTGCCGGAAAGGGCGAAGGTGAAGACCAGGGCAACCACGAGAACCACGCCCTTGATGAAATCCTGCGTGTAATAGGGCGCGTTCATCATCGTCAGGCCCTGCAGCAGCACGCCGACAAACACCGCGCCGACAGCCGTGCCGAAGGCGTTCGGCTTGGCGGCGCCAAGAACCGCGTAGCCGATGAGCGCCGCAGCCACTGCGTCGAGCAGGAGATTATTACCCGAGGCGATATCGCCACGTCCAAGCCGGGCAGCGAGCAAAATGCCGCCGATCGAGGCAAAAACCCCCGAAATAACGTAGGCCCAGATCTTGTATGCCTTGACAGGCGCGCCGGCGAGCTCGGCAGCCCGTTGGTTGCTGCCGACCGCATACATCATGCGGCCGAAACGGGTGTATTCGAGAAAGAACCAGATCAGCACCGCAAGCACGAGCAGGACGACGACCGAAACCGGGATGAGGTTGGGGATGAAGAAATCGAAGCGGTGGCGGCCGAGCGCCAGGAAGGCGCGGCCGAACGTGCCGTTGGCGACCGAGCCGTCGGGCATCGTCATGCCGGTGGCGATCGAGCGGCCCTCGGTCGGGATGCGCTGCAAGCCGACGAGCAGGAACATCATGCCGAGCGTCGCCAGCAGATCCGGCACGCGCATATAGACGATCAGCCAGCCATTGATGAGGCCGACGACGACGCCGATCAGGAGACAGGCGACGACCGCAACGATGGCGTTCTGCTCCAGCACCACCATGACATAGGCGGCTGCCATCATGGCGCTGGTAGCGACCGAGCCGATCGACAGGTCGAAGCCGCCGACGACCAGGGTGGCGGTGACGCCGAGCGCCAGCACGCCGGTGATGGCGACCGACTGGAAGATGAAGACGGCGCTCTGCGGCGAGACGAAGCCATCGGCGGCGATGGCGAAATAGGCGATCAACCCGAACAGCAGAACGATGAAGCCATAGCGGATGGCATGGTCGCGCGCGGCTGCCATCCTTACCCAACCCGAACTCATGCCCTCTCCATTCCACGTCCCATTACTGCCCGCCTCACGCTGCACTGTGCAGCGGCCCGCCCGCCACTTCGGCCAGCAGCCGCTCGAGGTCGATGTCGGCATTGCGATGTTCGCCGACGATTGTCTGCTCCGACATCACCAGGATGCGGTCGGCGGTCTCCAGCGCCTCATCGAGCTCGGTGACGAACAGCAGCGTCGCACGGCCGTTGGCGCTCGCCCGCAGCTTGGCCGCGATATCGCGCCTGGCTGAAATGTCGACGCCCTGAAACGGCTCGTCCAGGATGAACAGTCTTGCCGCCTGCGACATCCAGCGGGCGACCATCACCTTCTGCTGGTTGCCGCCCGAAAGCGCCGACATTTCGTCCTTCTCCGAGCGGCAGACGATGCCCAATTCCTGGATTTGCCGGGTGGGCGATGGCGCGCTCGACGCGGCGCTTGAGGACGCCCAAACGCGACATCCGCCTGTGGAACGGCAGGCTGATATTTTCCTGGATGTTGAAGTCGCCGACGATCCCGTTTTCGCTCCGGTCCTTGGCGACGAGAAAGACGCCGGCGGCGATCGCCTCGCCTGTCGACCCCGGTGCATAGGCTTTGCCGTTCAGCACCATGGTGCCGGACAGCGGCTTGCGGACGCCAAACAGCGTCTCGGCGAGCGCTGTCTTGCCGACGCCGACGAGGCCGGTGATGGCAACGACCTCGCCGTCGCCGAGCGTCAGCGAGATCGGCCTGGAACCTTCGGCAATCCGCAACCCGTCGATCGTCAGGACAGGCCTGGCCGAATTCCTGGCGACGATCCGGTCGAGCTGGATCTTGCGGCCGAGCATGGCGTTGACCGCGCCTTCATAATCGAGCGGCTTGCGGTCGAAGACGCCTGAGACGACGCCGTCGCGCATCGAGACGATCCGGTCGGCAAGCCGCCTGATGTCGGACATGCGGTGCGAGATGTAGAGGATGGCGACGCCGTGCTCGCGCAGCCTGTCGAGCAGCGCGAAAAGCCGATCTGCCTCGGCGCTGGACAAGGACGAGGTCGGCTCGTCGAGGATCAGCACCTTCGGCTGATGCGCCATGGCGCGGGCAATCGCCACCATCTGGCGATCGGCCAGCGACAGATCGCTGATCCGGGCTTTCAGGTCGATCGCCAGCCCCATGCGGTCGGCAACCGCCTTTGCCTCGCGGCGCACCCGGCCCGGATTGAACAGGGTCGGCGCGCCGCTGCCGCTCAGCCTGTCGAGCGTCAAATTGGTGGCGACGTCGAGGTCGGCGACAACACCGTCATTGATGTTCTGATGAACGGTGACGACGCCGGCGCGGATCGCCTCCGCCGGCGTTTTCGGCGCGAAGTTTTGGTCGGCGAGGCTCATCGTGCCGCTGCCGCGCTCATAAACGCCGCTGATGATCTTGACCAGGGTGGATTTGCCGGCGCCGTTGGCGCCCATCAGCACGGTCACTTCACCGGCATGCAAATCGAGCGAGACGCCGCGAAGCACCTCGATAGGGCCGAAGGATTTCCTCAGGCCGTCGACGCGGAACACGGCATCATTGCCCATTCGTTCCTCCCTGGCGACGACGCTATGGGCTGTTCCGGCAATTGTCAACACGATTGACAATTGCCAGAGGGCTTCCTAGCTTGGACCAACCGTGATGGCTCCACTAAGATGAGAGCACGTAAACGGGAGGTGAGGATGACTGGGAAATTGCCGTTCGAAGCACTGTCGGTCGAAACACTGGCGGCACGCCTCGGCGCCCACGCGGCGCTGTGCTCGCATATCGGCAAGGACACGAGCCGCTGGAAGGTTCGCGAGGTCGGCGACGGCAATCTGAACCTGGTGTTCATCGTCAGGGGTGCGCAGGGTGCGGCCGTCGTCAAGCAGGCCCTGCCCTATGTCCGCCTGGTCGGCGACAGCTGGCCGCTGCCGCTAAAACGCTCCTTCTTTGAATATCACGCGCTGACCCGGCAGCAGGCGAGAGCGCCCGGTTCGGTGCCGGCGATCCATCACTTCGACGAAGGCCAGGCGCTGATCATCATGGAGTACCTGTCGCCGCACATCATCCTGCGGCGGGCGCTGATCGAGGGCCGGCAACTGCCCAACATCGCCAGGGACATCGGCCTGTTCATGGCCCGCACCCTGTTTCGCGGCTCCGACCTGCATATGGCGACCAGGGATCGCAAGGCCGATCTGGCGCTGTTCGCCGACAATGTCGAGCTTTGCGACATCACCGAGAACCTGGTGTTCTCGGACCCGTATTTCGATGCCAAGATGAACCGGCATACGAGCCCGCAGCTCGACAGCATCGTTGCAGAATTGCGCGCCGACCGCGACCTCAAGGTCGAGGCGCAGCGGCTGAAGCACATTTTTGCGGCAAATGCAGAGACGCTGCTGCACGGCGACCTGCATTCCGGCTCGATCATGGTCACCGAGACAGAAACGCGGATGATCGATCCCGAATTCGCCTTCTACGGCCCGATCGCCTTCGACGTCGGCATGCTGCTCGCCAATTTCTGGATGGCGTTCTTCTCGCAGCGTGGCCACGAGCAGAACGGGAAGCGCGACACCATGCGCGCCTATCTGCTCGACGTCACGGTCGACACATGGTCGGTGTTCCGCAGCGAGTTCTCGCATCTGTGGCGAACCGAGCGCACCGGCATGCTCTACCAGAAGAGCCTGTTCGAGGATCAGGGCGACAGGCTTGGCGCCGAACAGGCGCTCGACCACATGCTGCACCAGGTGTGGACCGACATGCTGGGCTTTGCCGGCGTCGAGGTGCACAGGCGCATTCTGGGCCTCGCGCACAACGCCGATTTCGAGACCATTGCCGACGCCGATCTGCGCGCCACATGTGAGGCAAAGGCGCTGAAATTCGGCCGTCACATCGCCGTCAACCGGCGCCAGATCCACAGCATCGACGAGGTCAACAAATTGGCCGCACTGATCGAACGGGAGAACAGGATTTGAACGTCGGCGACCGCCACTATCGCACCATCTGGCTGAGCGGCGACGGCCGTTCGGTGGAGATCATCGACCAGCGCTGGCTGCCGCATGATTTCCGCGTCGAAAAAGTCGGCACCGTTGCCGGCATTGCCACGGCGATCCGCGACATGTGGGTGCGCGGCGCGCCGCTGATCGGCGTCACCGCGGCCTATGGCGTCGCCATGCAGATGGCCGACGACCCATCCGATGCGGCACTCGACGGCGTCTGGGAGGTCTTGCACGAAACCCGCCCGACCGCGATCAATCTGCGCTGGGCGCTCGATGAGATGCGCAATTTCTTGCGGCCGCTTCCATCTGGACAGCGCGCCGAGGCGGCTTACCGGCGCGCCGGCGAAATCGCCGACGAGGATGTCGGCCTCAACCGCGCCATCGGCGTTAACGGGCTTGAAATCATCAGGGAAATCGCAGCGCGAAAAAAACCGGGCGAGCCGGTCAACATCCTGACCCACTGCAATGCCGGCTGGCTGGCCACCGTCGACTACGGCACCGCCACGGCGCCGATCTATCTGGCAACGGAAGCCGGCATTCCCGTTCATGTCTATGTCGATGAAACCCGCCCGCGCAACCAGGGCGCCCAGTTGACCGCATGGGAGATGGCCGGCCACGGCGTGCCGCATACGCTGATCGTCGACAATGCCGGCGGCCATCTGATGCAGCGCGGCCAGATCGACATGGTCATCGTCGGCACCGACCGCACCACCGCCGACGGCGATGTCTGCAACAAGATCGGCACCTATCTGAAGGCGCTGGCCGCCGCCGACAACGACGTGCCGTTCTATGTCGCGCTGCCGTCGCCAACCATCGACTGGACGGTGGGTGACGGGCTGGCCGAAATCCCGATCGAACAGCGTTCCAGCGACGAGGTCTCACTGGTCTGGGGCAAGACCGCGAGTGGCGAGATTGCGCAGGTCCGCATCTCGCCGGAGACGACGCCCGCGGCGAACCCGGCCTTCGACGTGACGCCGGCGCGGCTGGTCACCGGATTGATCACCGAACGCGGCGTCGCCAGGGCTTCGCGCGACGGCTTGAAGGCGATGTTTCCCGGACGGGGATGATCCTGCTGTCACGGGTACTGCTGAACCGGTTGGCAGCGGACCCCGTAAACATCAAGACTGCCCGCTCGCCGGCCTCTGAAAGACCCGGCCTCGCAGGCAATGCAAAAGATCTGCGTCTGCATGACTCCTGGCATTGCAATGTCGATCCACCGCATGATCCGACAAGGCCGCCACCAACTGGCGCAGCCAACGGCGGGACTGCGGAATTGGCTGTGTGAACGCGTTCGTCCCAAACCGGATTGCCAATCCATGGTAGTGTGATTATACCAGTTACTAAGGTGACGATCGGCAGGGCCATCGTTGGAGATCAGGAGTACGGCTAGATGACAACGATTGCGCTGTTTGGTGCCGGCGGCAAAATGGGTTACCGCCTGTCGACCAATTTTCGCGGCTCTCCCTACATCCTACGCCATGTCGAGGTCAGCGACGCCGGCCGCGAGCGGCTGAAGACCGGGCTGGGCATCGACGCGGTCAGCGCCGATGAAGCCCTGAACGGTGCCGAGGTGGTGATCCTGGCGGTTCCAGACACCCATATCGGCAAGGTCGCTGCCAGCATCGAGGGCAAGCTTGCGTCCGGCACAATGGTGGTCGTGCTCGACGCCGCAGCGCCTTTCGCCGGCCATCTGCCGAAGCGGCCGGACCTGACCTATTTCGTCACCCATCCCTGCCATCCGCCGATCTTCAATGACGAGACCGACATGGCGGCCAAGAAGGACTATTTCGGCGGCGTCAAGGCCAAGCAGCATATGGTCAGCGCGCTGATGCAGGGACCGGAGGAGGATTTCGCCAAGGGCGAAGCGATCGCCAAGATCATCTGGGCTCCAGTGATGCGGTCGCATCGCGTCACGGTCGACCAGATGGCGCTGCTCGAGCCGGGCCTTTCGGAGACCGTCTGCGCTTCGCTGCTGGTCGTCATGAAGGAAGCGGTCGACGAGGTCGTCGCGCGCGGAGTCGACCAGCAGGCCGCGCTCGACTTCCTGCTTGGCCACATGAATGTGCTCGGCGCCGTCATCTTCGGCGAGACCAAGGGTGTGTTCTCCGACGCCTGCAACAAGGCAATCGAGTTCGGCAAGCCGGTGCTGATGCGCGAAGACTGGAAGCGGGTCTTCGAGCCGGAAGAGATTGCAGCGAGCATCCAGCGCATCACCTGAGGTGACCTTTTCCTTCTCCCCTTGTGGGGTGGATTGGCGCGCAGCGCCAAGACGGTTGAGGGTGCTGGACGGAATGCCGTTTTTGCCAAGCTGGAACACCCCTCATCCGACCTCGCTTCGCGAGGCCACCTTCTCCCACAGGGGGAGAAGGTAAAGCCGCTTCCTATGTCACCGCGGTGACCCTGCCCGCCGCATCGAGGCGACAGCCGACTCGCGCCTGCCGAACCTCGACGCCGCCTTGTCTTGCATAGTGTATGCGCACCTCGATCGGCGCCGTGAGCGCGCCCCGACGTTGCTGCAACGGGCCCGCGCTTACCGCGTGAACAAGCACGGCGCCAAGCGGCGTCGCGGCCGACGCGATCGCCGTGCGGCAGGCGCGCACCACAGCTGGTGGGATACCGGGGTTGGCTTTCAGTGGCGCCATAAACGGATAGCCATAGGTGATCCGCGCCGACGTGTTGCGACCAGTTCCGGAAGGCCTGAGCTTGCGTGGCAGGATGGCGAATTGACTCGCAGCCTTGGCCTTGGTGGTGGCTGGCGTGATGCCGGCATTGCTGCTCGCGGCTTGCCCAGCGCCCAGCGCCGGGTTGCCTGGCTTACCTCCTGGAGCGGTGCCCGATGCGGACGAAGGGTCGCCCACCCCGACACCTGTCGACAGGCCGCCGCTTGCGCCGCCGAGGTTGCCGCTGACGCCAAGTCCGGCACCGAGCGATCCCTTGCCCGCGCCGAGCGATCCGCCAAGGCTTGCTCCCCCTACTCCGTCGACGCTCGAGCCGCCCGCCACCGAGGCGCCTTTCGGGCCGGCGCTAAGGCCAGCACCGACCCCGACACCGCCAAGTTTGCCGCCAAGCCCCGCCTCAAGAGCCGAGGCAGGGCAAATTGCGATCGCGACGGTCAATGCGGCTGCGACGTATTTGTTCATCACCATATTCCTCCTGCGGCATGGATTCGGCCCACGGAAATGCCCTTCACGATCACCCCTCGCTAGGGAGCGCCGAGCTTCGGCGGTCGCGTCGGGAGCAACGCGTCGGGAAGCGCGATGGTCGCCACCAGAACAGGTCGCGATGGTTTTTTGGCCTTCACTTTGTGGTTTTCCCGCAACCCCGATTGACGGGCTGGTCGCGAGCGCACGGACACATCTGCACGCGAAGTTGCGACGGCACGCGCTTTCGGAACGCGGTTGATACGCTCGCTGCGACGCTCTTCCCGGGCCTTTTCAACGTCAACCGCCTTTCGAGCGGCGCTGAGCTCGCGGGCCAGGCCGATGGCCTTGTTGCGCTCCTGCTCCAACGCCACGCTCAGCTCCATCGAGACGCGGCTCGCTTCCTGCCTTGCCGCGTCGCGTTCCCGCCGGGCGCTGTCGCGATCACGAGCAGCTGAATCTGCCCGTTCGCGCTCCACTTCGAGTGCGTCGCCAGCTCGCTTCAAAGCCGCCTCGGCCACCTGTCGTTCCCTGATGGCGTCGGTGCGCGCAGCCGCAGCCAGATCCGCGCTTGTCTCAAGCGCGTCGATGGTCTGGCGCGCCGCGGTGAGTTCGCGTTCGAAGCGCTCAGCCTTGTGCCGCTCCTCATCCAGCGCTCGCTGCGCCTCTGCCACAGAGGCCGCCATGGAGTGACGCGCTTCAAGCATGGCGGCCTTCTCGTGATCGGCGAGAGTGGCTTTGGCCTTCAAGCCTTTCACTTGGCTTTGCGCCACTTCCAGATCGAGCGCGAGCTCTTCGGCCCATCGCCGCTGCTGTTTTAGCGCCTGTGCTTGTTCAGCCATCATGTCGGCTACCGCACGCGCCTGCGCACTGGCATCGCGGGCGCCGCGCTGCATCACGGCCAGTTCGGCTCGCGCCGCCGCCAAATCGCGGCCGTCATGGTCAGCGCGAGCCGGGTCACCGCGAGCCGGCTGCACGCTCTTCCTGAGCGCGTCGACTTCCCTTAGCGCCGCAAAGAGCTTTTGTTCCAGCGTACCGCGGTCAGTCCGCATCGCATCGAGTTCCCGCACCAAGGCGTCAGCCCGTTGACGCGCCGTCGCAAGGTTCTGATTGTGTCGCGCGGCATCGTTGCGAGCAGTCTGGCGAGCCGCAAGTGCTTCCGCGCGCGCTGCCGCAATTTCCATGCGAGCGGCGGCTAGCTCATTCAGCAATGCCCCTTGCAGAGTTTGCTGCTGCTCCGCAGCAGGCTGCCGAGATGTGTGGGAACCGTGCACGCCCGGTTGCGCCTCGGCCTGGCCGTTCTCGACACTGGCGCGTTGCGAAGCCACGGCCGAAGAGCCGTCGCTGGCTGCGTCAGCCGGCGGTTCGAGCGCTTCTTGTTTGACCTCCACCGAAGCTGTGAGGTCCGAAGGCGAACTTTGTATCAGTCTGACGGTTATGTCAGCCCGTTCCTGACGGCCGCTCCTGGCTTGCAAGCGATCGGAAATCAGCTTTGCCAGTTCCTCCTCACGCAGACCTGCGGCGGCAATGCTGCCGATCAAGGGAAGGTCAAGCGTGCCAGTCGCGTCGATGGTGAAACTATGGTTGAGCTGCAACGCTTCCAGAACGCCGTCGCGCAAGGCAGTCCACTGCCAAACGTGCAGTTCGATCGTGTCTCGCGGAGCAAGTCTGTCGTCAGCCTTCGGCCGACCGTGTGCCGCAGATCCCAGCAGCAGGATGATACACAACGAAATGAGGCACAGCATGGCGCTGCAGCTCCTGCCGCGCATGCCACGCAATGAAGCCGAATGCCGTCGGTCAGCAAAGCTTGGCGCGGGGCTGCAGGATGGCGGCCTGAAACTCTGCACAAAAGTCATAGCTGAACCTCACCGGCAACGCGACCCTTGCCGCGAACGGATTTCATTAGAAAAACCGCGCGCAGGCTGGGGCAGGGAGAACTTCCACAACCACGACGCGACACTAGCAAAGCCTGCGCGTACCCGCTGAGCACCGAATAAGGCTTAGGAGTGTCTACTCCTTACTTAAATTATTGCGCCCTCACCCGCGTATCATACTCCTTAAGGTGGTGGTTCTCCGACCTGGCCAGATGCAGGCGCATCGTAGGGAACGAAGTATCGCTCTTGGTTGGATGACTCTCCGGTGGCGCTTGCTGCTCATCAGATACATATCATCTGAATTTGTGGTTGACTCATTATACCAGTTGGCTTAGCTGTTGGATTGGCTTTGGCCAGCCGAGGCCGGGCTGAAAATTCGGCAGGCGGCAGGTGGAGGGGCAGGCTGAAGACGGAACCGAGCCGGATGATCCGCCCGGGTGAGCCGGCAAATGACCCGATCCGCGACACCGGACGCGATCCGCCTGACAAACTGGAATGCATTTCAGCCTGGGCCGCGGAAGCACAGGCTTTTTCAAATGGGAGGAAATCATGAAACTCACTCGCAGAATGACATTTGCGGCTTTTGCCGGCATGCTGGCGCTGGGCACCGCGGCACCCGCCTATGCGGCGGATCTCATTGCCATCATCACGCCCTCGCACGACAACCCATTCTTCAAGGCCGAAGCCGTCGGCGCGGAAGCCAAGGCCAAGGAACTCGGCTATGAAACGCTGGTGCTAGTCCATGACGACGACGCCAACAAGCAGTCCGAGCTGATCGACACGGCGATCGGCCGCGGCGCCAAGGCCATCATCCTCGACAATGCCGGCGCCGACGCCTCGGTCGCCGCCGTGCAGAAGGCCAAGGACGCGGGCGTTCCGTCGTTCCTGATCGATCGCGAGATCAACGCCACCGGCGTCGCCGTCGCGCAAATCGTCTCCAACAACTACCAGGGCGCCCAGCTTGGCGCGCAGGAGTTCGTCAAGCTGATGGGCGAGAAAGGCAATTACGTCGAGCTGGTCGGCAAGGAATCCGACACCAATGCCGGCATCCGCTCCAAGGGCTATCACGACGTCATCGACGACTATCCGGACCTGAAGATGGTGGCGCAGCAATCGGCCAACTGGAGCCAGACCGAGGCCTATGCCAAGATGGAATCGATCCTCCAGGCCAACCCGGACATCAAGGGCGTGATCTCCGGCAACGATACGATGGCGATGGGCGCCCATGCCGCCCTTGCCGCCGCCGGCCGCAAGGACGTCATCGTCGTCGGCTTCGACGGATCGAATGACGTCCGCGACTCGATCGCCTCTGGCGGCATCAAGGCCACAGTCCTGCAACCGGCCTATGCGCAGGCGCAGATGGCGGTCGAGCAGGCCAACGACTTCATCAAGAACAAGAAGTCTCCGGCCGAGGAAAAGCAGCTGATGGACTGCGTCCTGATCAATGGCGACAATGCCGCCAAGCTGGAAACCTTCGCGCTGACCAACTGAGCCGGTGTGACATCAATCGCAAGGGACGAGCTTCCGGCTCGTCCCTTGCTTCCATTTCCCGGGTGCCCTGACCGCCATGCCGAACAAGCCGACATGTTGAAAAAGCTGACTTGGCCGACCGTTGCCTGGCCGACCCTCGCTTGGCCGACCCTTGCCGTGATATTTGGCATCAGCCTGACTGCCTGCAAGATCCTGCCGACACCGTCCGCGGAAGATGGCGGTAATGCATCGGCCTTCAATGCGGACAAGATGGTCGGCGATATCTGGGCTGCCAAAATGCTGCCCTATCTCCAGCAGAAGGCCGGATCGTTTCCCGAGGTTCATGCCCTGGCGAAAGCCGATCCTGCGGCTGCCGGCGCCAAGTATGGCAATCCGAAGAAGCAGGCGAATTCGCCGTGGACCTTCGCGGTTCGCCTCCAAGGCAAGATTGTTGCGGCGAACACACAATCACGCGCGGCAACCATGGATGTCGATGCCGACGGTGACGGCAAGGCGGATGGACGGGTGCAGATCGGACCCGCGATGCGTGGCACCGCGCTGCGCGACAGCCTCGACTTCATCCAGTTCAACGATTTTACCAATCAGATCGACTTCGCCCAGTTCGGCAAGGCGTTCAACATCCATGCCGACAAGACGGTGCTCTCCAAGCTGCCGCGCGAAGCGCTGGAGGGCCGCAGCGTCAGGGTTGTCGGCGCTTATGTCATGGGCAGCGGCCAGGACCTGCCGCTGGTGACCCCGGCGGAGGCAGAGGTGGGGCCGAAGCCATGACTGCCGCCGGCGATCATGATGTCATCCTGAAGCTGGAAGACGTCTCCAAGGTCTATTCGGGGACAGTCGCGGTCAAGCGCGCGAATTTCGAAGTGCGCAAGGGCGCGGTCAACGTGCTGGTCGGCGAAAACGGCGCCGGCAAATCGACGCTGATGAAGATCATCGCCGGCGTCGAACAGCCGACGCTCGGCCGCATCCTCCTGGAGGGCGAAGCGGTTTCCTTCTCCTCATCCGGCGACGCGGTGAACCGCGGCATCGGCATGGTGTTCCAGGAGCTGAACCTGTTCGGCAATCTAACGGTCGCCGAAAACATTTTCGCCACCCGCGAGATAACCAACCGGTTCCGCAAGATCGACAGCCGGGAACAGGAGCGCCGCGCGGCGGAATTTCTCGAGCGCCTGCAAGCCGGCATCCGGCCGGACATGCTGGTCGAGGATTTGCGCATCGGCCAGCAGCAGCTGGTCGAGATCGCCAAGGCAGTCTCGCTCGATGCGCGCATCCTGATCATGGACGAGCCGACCTCGGCGCTGAGTGCGGCGGAAGTCGAGATCCTGTTCAAGGTGATTGCCGACCTCAAGTCACGCGGCGTGGCGATCGTCTACATCTCGCACCGGCTCGAGGAGCTGATCCGCATCGGCGACTACATCACCGTGCTGCGCGACGGCCGCATCACCGGCCAGGAGAGGATGAAAAACGTCGACACGCAGTGGATCGTGCGGCAGATGATCGGCTCCGACGCCAAGGACTTCGCCAAGGCCGACGGCCATGTTCCGGGCGATGAGATCTTCCGCGCCGAGGACATCTGCCTGCCGCGCGTGACCGGCGGGCTTGCGGTCGATCATGTCTCGCTGTCGCTGCGTGCCGGCGAGATCCTCGGCATATACGGCCTGATGGGCGCCGGTCGCAGCGAGCTGTTCGACTGCATCATGGGGCGCCACGGCCATGCCACCGGAACGATTTTCATAGCCGGCAAGAAGGTCAGAGAACGCGACACCACGCGGCGCATCCGGCGCGGGCTGGCGCTGATCCCCGAGGACCGCCAGCGCGAAGGTCTGGTGTCGATCCTCTCGGTCGCCAGCAATCTGACGCTGGCCAGCCTGTCGCGGTTTGTCCGCGTGTTCCATATCGGCGGCGCCAAGGAGAACCAGGCGGTGACGCAGATGGTGCGGGAACTGGCGATCAAGGTCACCGATCCGGCACAGGAGGTCTCGTCGCTGTCGGGCGGCAACCAGCAGAAGGTGGTGATCGGCAAGGCGCTGCTCACCGGACCGAAGGTGCTGCTGATGGACGAACCAAGCCGCGGTATCGATGTCGGCGCCAAGGCCGACGTCTTTCGCACCATGCGCAAACTGTCCCGCGACGGGCTGGGCATTCTGTTCGCCACCTCCGATCTCGACGAGGTGATGGCGCTGTCCGACCGCATCGCGGTGATGAGCAATGGAAAACTGACCGGCATGTTCGATCGCGCCGAGGCGACGGAGGCGGCACTTGTCGCCGCATCGGCGCTTGGCCACGGGCCGGTCCCGCACATGGAGAGCCACGCCCATGACTGACATCCCGGCCAAGGCTTCGGTTGCCTCCGCCTCGAGCGGCTCCGTGCTGCTGACGCTGATGAAGGCGAGGACGTTCATTGCGCTGATCGCCGTCCTGATCTTCTTCTCGATCGCGGCGCCGAATTTCCTTTCGGCCGCCAACCTGATCCTGATGTCAAAGCACGTCGCGCTGAACGCCTTCCTCGCCATGGGCATGACCTTCGTCATCATCACCGGCGGCATCGACCTCTCGGTCGGCTCGATTGTCGGCCTGTGCGGCATGGTCGCCGGCTATCTCGTGCTCAACGGCATCGACCTGCAGGTCGGCTATACGATCTATTTCAACGTCTTCGAGATCGCACTGATCACGCTGGCGATCGGCATATTGATCGGCGCCGTCAACGGATTGCTGATCACCAGGCTGAATGTCGCTCCGTTCATCGCCACGCTCGGCGTGCTCTATGTCGCGCGCGGCCTGGCGCTGCTGTCGTCGGATGGCCGCACCTTTCCGAACCTCGTCGGCAAGCCCGATCTGGGCACGACCGGGTTCGGCTTCCTCGGCGCCGGCCGGCTGCTCGGTCTGCCGGTCTCGATATGGATTCTTGTCGTCGTAGCAGTTGGGGCGGCCTATCTCGCCAAATACACCCCGCTCGGCCGCCACATCTTCGCAGTCGGCGGCAACGAACGGGCGGCGCGGATTTCGGGCGTCAGGGTCAATATGGTGAAGATGTTCGTCTACATGTTCTCCGGCTTCTGCGCGGCGGTCGTCGGGCTGATCATCTCCTCCGAACTGATGGCCTCGCATCCGGCGACCGGCGAAAGCTTCGAGCTCAACGCCATCGCCGCGGCGGTGCTCGGCGGCACCTCGATGTCGGGTGGCCGCGGCACGATCGGCGGCACCATCGTCGGCGCCTTCGTCATCGGCATCCTTTCCGACGGGCTGGTGATGATGGGGGTGAGCTCGTTCTGGCAGATGGTGATCAAGGGCCTCGTCATCATCGTCGCCGTCGTCGTCGACCAGGCGCAGCGCCGGCTGCAGAGCCGGGTGACGCTGATGCAGATGGCAAAGGCGGGCTGACCCGTGGCGGAACTGCGAGGAGCGCTGATCGGCTGCGGCTTCTTTGCCGTCAACCAGATGCATGCCTGGCGCGACATCGACAGCACGTCGATCGTCGCCATCTGCGACCGCGACCCGGAACGGCTCAAGGTGGTCGGCGACCAGTTCGGCATTGAGCGACGCTACACAGACGCGGCGGCACTGTTTGCGGGCGAAAGCCTGGATTTCGTCGATATCGCCACCACCGCGCCGAGCCATCGTTCGCTTGTCGAGATGGCGGCACAAAACCGCGTTCCGGCGATCTGCCAAAAACCGTTTGCGCCGACGCTTGCCGACGCCAAGGCCATGGTGAAGGCATGCAGCGATGCCGGCGTGGCGTTGATGGTGCATGAAAATTTTCGCTGGCAGTCGCCGATCCAGGCGGTGCGCGCCGTTCTCGACAGCGGCGACATCGGCACGCCCTTCTTCGGCCGGATCTCGTTCCGCTCGGCCTATGACGTGTTTTCCGGGCAGCCCTATCTGGCGACGGGAAAGCGCTTCATCATCGAAGACCTCGGCATCCACAGTCTCGACATAGCCCGCTTCCTGCTGGGCGACGTTTCGACGATCACGACCCGAACCGCTCGCATCAACCCCAACATTGCCGGCGAGGACGTCGCGACCATGCTGATGGACCACAAGAGCGGCGCAACGTCCGTGGTCGACTGCAGCTATGCGACCAAGCTCGCGACCGAGCCGTTTCCGCAGACGCTGGTCGAGATCGACGGCAGCGACGGCACGATCCGGCTCGAGCAGGATTACCGGCTCACCGTCACCGGCAGGAACGGAACGGCGGTCAGCGACGTCTCGCCGCCGCTGCTGCCCTGGGCATCGCGGCCGTGGCACAACATCCAGGAAAGCGTCGTCGCCATCCAAAAGCACTGGGTCGCCTGCTTGGCGAGCAAAGCCGAGCCGGCAACCTCGGGCGCCGACAATCTCAAGACCTTGGCGCTGGTCGAGGCCGCCTATGCGAGTGCTGCGAGCCGTGAGCCGGTGCAGATCGACACGCTGCTGAGATGACCGCCGACGCCTTCCTCCTCTATGGCACGCGCGCTGTCCAGGCCGAGCCGGTCAGGCTGCGCGCCGGCGCACTCAGCGCCGACTTCGTCAACGGCAATCTGCGCACCATCCGCCATGGCGGCATCGAAGTGCTGCGCGCCATAGCCTATATCGTCAGGGATCGCGACTGGGGCACTTACGAGCCGACGCTTGCGGACCTGACTATCGACCAAGATGCCGACACTTTCTTCGTCAGCTATTCGGCAAGCTGTGTCGGGCCGGGAGGAAGCCGGCTCAACTTTCGCGCGACGATCAAAGGTTCCGCCGACGGCCAGCTGGTTTTCGACGTGAGCGCGCTTCCCGAAAACGCTTTCGAGACCAATCGCTGCGGCTTCTGCATCCTGCATCCAATCGCCGGCCTGGCCGGCAGCCCGGTCACTGTCGAGCACACCGACGGCAGCGTCGTCGCAACGAAACTTCCTGAGCTGATCGACCCCTGGCAGCCTTTCAAGGATCTGCGGGCGATCACGCATGAGGTCCGGCCCCGCGTCACCGCGGAATGCCGGATGGAAGGCGATGCGTTCGAGATGGAGGACCAGCGCAATTGGTCGGACGCGTCCTACAAGACCTACGTCCGGCCGCTGGCGCTGCCTTGGCCCTACATGCTGCCCGCCGGCCAGACTGTGCGCCAGACGATCAGGCTGCGTGTGACCGGCGGCGGCAGGGTGCCGGCTGCCGCAGCAACCGCCGAGCCGGTCCGAGTCGAACTCGGCGAAACCGGACCGCTGCTGCCGGATATCGGCGTGATCATCTATCCGGACGAGGTCGAGACGGCGCTGGCAAACCTGCCGACACTGTCCGCGCTCGGCCCGCAGCAGCTGATGTTCCATTACGATCCAACGCGGGGCCATGGCCTCGACGCCTTGCAGTCCTTTGCCCGGCTTGCCGCAGACTACCGGGCCGAGACCACGCTCGAATGCGTCGTTTCCTGCGTTGGCGATCTCGATGCCGAGCTCTCAGGCGTCGCCGGCATGGTGCGTCAGGCCGGGCTGAAACTCTCGGCTATTGCCGTCTCGCCTTCGGTCGACCGGCAGTCGACGCCGCCGGGCAGCGCATGGCCTGAATGTCCGCCGCTTGAAGATGTCTATGCCGCGGCGCGCCGCGCCTTTCCCGACATCCGCCTCGGCGGCGGCATGTTCAGCTATTTCACCGAACTCAACCGCAAGCTCGTTCCCGCCGATCTGCTCGATTTCGTCAGCCACTGCACCTGCCCGATCGTGCACGCCGCCGACGATCTCAGCGTCATGCAGTCGCTGGAGGCGCTGCCGTTCATCACCCGATCGGCGCGAGCGATCTTTGGGGCAAAACCCTACCGGATCGGCCCGTCGACCATCGCCATGCGGCAGAACCCCTATGGCGGCGCGACCAAGGCCAACCCGCACAATCAGCGCATGGCCATGGCCGACCGGGATCCGCGCCATGCCGGCCTGTTCGCGGCAGCATGGACGATCGGCTATGCCGCGCGGGTCGCGCCGGCCGGACTGGAGATGCTCACGCTGTCCAGCTTCACTGGACCGTTCGGCGTGCTGGCGGAATCCGGGGAACCCGTCGGCGAAGGTGAACCCCGGCCGATCTTCCAGGCCGTGCAGGGGCTTTGCGAACTGGCCGGCTTCAGGCACGTGGCGGCGAGGACGAGCGATGAGACGCGGCTGCTCACGCTGGCCGGCCGTTCTGCCGCGGGCCAGACCGTCATGTGGCTGGCGAACCTGACGGCGAGCGAAGTGACGGTTGAGATTTCCGGGTTCGAACAACGCCGCCTTGTGATGACGCCTTACGCGATCACCCGGATCGGGTGAATCAGCTGCCGGAGTTCATCACCCGGAATTCATCACATAGAGCGCGCGTGAACGCTCGAGGTGCTTGATCATCGCCTTCTCGGCGCCGTCCGCGTCCTTCTGCTCGATGCGGCCGATGATCTCTTCGTGCTCGGTCAGCGTAAAATTTTCCTTGCCGGTCCAGATCAGCATCTCGGTGTGATATTCCTTCAGCCAGCCAAGCATCGCTTCGCTGACCGCGACGTAGATCGGGTTGCCGGATATGGCCGCGATCTGGGTATGAAACTTCATATCGGCGGATATGAAGGCTTCGGAATCGCCGCGAAAGCTCCACTGTTCGGCAACGGTTGCCCGCAACCGCTGCACGTCCTCGGCGGTGGCCTTTTCGGCGGCTTCCCTAACCATGCCGCGCTCGAAGAAGATGCGGGCGCTCTTGAGGTGCTCCAGCGTGTCCTTCGATGACGACAGGATGATCTTAGCGGCGCCGTCGACCTGCTTGATGATCGACTTGGCGGTCAGCTGAAGCACCTTCGCCCGCTCGCCATGCGAGATCGCGACAAGGCCCATATTGCTCAACGCCTGCATCGCCTCGCGGATCGCCGGCCTGCCGACCGCGAAGCGCTCCATCAACTCGCGCTCCGACGGCATGTCGTCGCCCGGCTGCAATTCGCCGCTGGTGATCAAGCGCTTCAGTCGCAAAAACACTTCGTCGGAAAGTTTGCGCCGGACGATCGGCTCCGAACGGTTCATCGTCGCGAATCACTCCCTTGACGGTTCTGTTTAGCATCGTCATCACGAATCTCGGAATGCTCGGCCGAGCAGGATATCGCTTGCAATACTTAGGTACTCATTATACCAGATTTCGAAGATCAGGGAACTTTTTTCGGACTATGATCACCCTCACCTATCGCATCGAAACCCCAGGCAGCATCGAGGCGCTGGCGGCCAAGATCGCCAGCGACCAGTCGACCGGAACCTTCGTCGCGCTGGCCGGCGAGACCGAGGAGCTCAAGGCCCGGGTGGCGGCACGCGTATTGGCGATACGGCCTCTGCCGGACGCCGATCGCCCGTCCCTTCCCGAAGCCGGCGACGGGCCCTTCAAGCGGGCGGATGTCGACATCGCATTTCCGCTTGATGCCATCGGCACCGATCTTTCAGCATTGATGACCATCGCCATTGGCGGCGCCTTTTCGATCAAGGGCCTGTCCGGCATTCGCGTCGTCGATATGAAGCTGCCGGAGGAATACCGGGGTGCGCATCCGGGTCCGCAATTCGGTGTCGCCGGCACCCGCCGGCTGACCGGCGTCAGGGATCGCCCGATCATCGGAACGATCGTCAAGCCGGCGCTTGGGCTGCGCCCGCACGAGACGGCGGAAATGGTCGGTGAGCTGATCGACGCCGGCGTCGATTTCATCAAGGACGACGAGAAGCTGATGAGCCCGGCCTATTCGCCGCTATCGGAACGGGTGAAAGCGATCATGCCGCTCGTCCTCGACCATGAGCAGAAGACCGGCAAAAAGGTGATGTATGCCTTTGGCATCTCGCACGCCGACCCGGACGAGGTGATGCGCAACCATGATCTGGTGGCGAAGGCTGGCGGCAATTGCGCCGTGGTCAGCATCAATTCCGTCGGCTTCGGCGGCATGGCTTACCTGAGAAAGCGCTCCAGCCTGGTGCTCCATGCCCACCGCAACGGCTGGGACATCCTCACCCGCCACCCCGGTCTGGGCATGGACTTCAAGGTCTGGCAGCAGTTCTGGCGGCTGCTCGGCGTCGACCAGTTCCAGATCAACGGCATCGCCTCGAAATATTGGGAGCCGGACTGGTCCTTCATCAGTTCCTTCGAGGCGGTGACCACGCCGATCTTTTCGCCGGAGGATTGCGCGCTGCCGGTCGCCGGCTCCGGCCAATGGGGTGGACAAGCCCCCGAAACCTACCGGCGAACCGGCCGAACGGTCGATCTTCTCTATCTCTGCGGCGGCGGCATCGTCAGCCATCCTGACGGACCGGGCGCCGGCGTACGCGCCGTGCAGCAAGCCTGGCAGGCGGCGGTCGATGGCATACCGTTGGCGGACTTCGCCCTGAGCCACCCGGAACTGGCGCGGTCGATCGAGAAATTCGGCGACGGCAAAGCGGCCTGACGCCATGCAAAGCCTGCTTCTGAGCTATTATGGCGACGATCTCACCGGCTCGACCGATGTCATGGAGGCGCTGGAGCTCGGCGGTGTGCCGACCGTGCTGTTCATGCGCCAGCCGGACGGGGCCATGCTTTCGCAGTTCAGGCATTGCCGTGCCATCGGCCTGGCCGGCACCAGCCGAAGCGAGACGCCGCAGTGGATGGACATGCACCTCAACCGCGCCTTCGCCTGGCTGAAGACCCTGAACGCCGAGATCTGCCACTACAAGATCTGCTCGACCTTCGATTCCAGCCCGGCGATCGGCAGCATCGGACGGGCTATCGAGATCGGCCGCTCGGTTTTTAGCCAGGACAGCGTGCCGCTGGTGGTCGGCGCGCCGCAGCTCAAGCGCTACACCGCCTTCGGCCATCTGTTTGCTGCCTACCGCGAACAATATTTCCGTATCGACCGCCACCCGGTGATGAGCCGACACCCGACCACGCCAATGGATGAATCCGACCTGCTGATCCATCTGTCGCGCCAGACGGACCTTACCTCGGGGCTGGTCGACTTGGCGACGCTGCAGTCGGCATCGCGCTCGGAAGCATTCGATCGCTTGCTCGCCGATGCCACCAACATCGTGCTTTTGGATGTCGCCAGCCTGGAAAGTCAGGCGCTTGCCGGCAAGGAGATATGGCGCGTTCGCCGGCCGGGCGCATTCGTCGTCGGCTCTTCGGGCATCGAATATGCGCTGCTGGCCGAATGGGCCGCCAACCGGACCGTCCGTGCCGAGCCCAGCTTTTCGCCGCCGGGTGCGGCTTACCGGATCGCAGTGGTCTCGGGCAGCTGCTCGCCGACGACGGAACGACAGATCCGGCATGCTTTGACGGACGGTTTCGACGGCGTCGCGGTGGACCCTGTCGAACTGGTTTCCGAGGCCTCCAGCGATGCGATTGCGCGCGCGGCAGCAAGCGGGCGTGCCAGCCTCGAAGCCGGTCGCAGCGTCGTCCTCTACACCGCCCTCGGTCCCGCAGCCGACCGGGGCGCCGAAATCGATCGGCAGGAAGGCGCCCGCCACAAGCTTGGCCGCGGCCTCGGCGAACTTCTTCGCGAGCTGACGATCGAACAGAAATTGCAGCGCGTGGTCATTGCCGGCGGCGATACGTCGAGCCATGCGCTCGGCCAGATGGGCGTCGATGCGCTGACGGTCAGGATGCCGCTGCCCGCCTCGCCGGGCTCGCCGCTTTGCGTCGCCCACTCGCGCGTCAAGGCGATCCACGGACTGGAGATTGCG
Source organism: Mesorhizobium sp. WSM4817 (assembly GCF_055811135.1). Taxonomy (NCBI): domain Bacteria; kingdom Pseudomonadati; phylum Pseudomonadota; class Alphaproteobacteria; order Hyphomicrobiales; family Phyllobacteriaceae; genus Mesorhizobium; species Mesorhizobium sp. WSM4817. Next base: position 272,173 of record NZ_JBVVQQ010000003.1, read on the forward strand.
CTCAAGGGCGGGCAAGTCGGAAGCGACGACTATTTCTGCGCCATCCGCGATGGGCTCGGCGGCTGACAGGATTGCCTGATCTCACGACTTCTTGAACACGGCGCGGTTACCAACACACGATAGCTGCCCCACATAAGGCGCCGTACGCGCAGCGGCGGGGCGGCGTAAACGCTCAAGCGGGGCTGGATCACGGCTCCGCGAATGAACCAGCGGGATGCCGCGATGTCATTCAGACCATTGCTTGGTGACGGACGGGTTCGGAGCCAGGAGGAGAAGTCGGAGCCCCTGCAAACCGCGTCATGGGCCAGCTCTTCGATCGTTTTCGACAACCGGCGGTGGGCGTGCCGCGAGGCGGAACTGCGCTGGACAGCCCCTCATCATCTGATCGTGCTGACCGAAGAAGGCGGAACTTCCCATACCTCTATCCGGCACGAGGCAAAATCGCTGTACGACGGAATGGACCGTCCCGGAGCCCTCACCTTCGTCCCCGCAGGCGCCGAGCGGCACGGGTTCTATCGCGATGTAGACCTCTCCTACTCAGCCCTGTGGATCGATCCCGATATCAGGCTTCCCGGCTGCGAACGCCTGAGAGACCTGCCGATCCTGGTGAACAGGAAAGACGTGGTGATCGCCACGCTGCTGAGTTCGCTTCGCGACGAGATGGCACTCGGCCACAAGCCGGACACCGCCTATATCGAGCATCTGGTCGCCTTGGTCAGCCTCCGCGTGGCCACCCTGAACCGGGAGCAACACCCGTCAGTGCGTCACGGCTGTCTCAGCCGTCGCGCGCTTGGTCGAGTTCAGGCTTACATCGATGCCCATATGAATGCCGACGTTTCGCTAAGCGAGTTGGCAGCCGTCGCGGGCATGGCCGTCGACAGTTTTGCACGCCGATTCAAGGCGACGACCGGGCTTGCACCCTATGCCTATGTGATCGAGGAACGCGTGCGGCGAGCCGAGATACTGCTGCGCGAAACGGGTTTGTCGATCGGCAGCATTGCCTTTCGGCTCGGCTTTTCAAGCCAGAGCCACTTCACCACGACCTTCCGGCGTCTCAGGGGCATGACGCCTCGGGCCTATCGGGTGAATTCTTCTCCGGAATCCTGATATTGCCGCCGGTTTCTTGAAAGAAAGCCGCCGCGCGCCTTCCCACCTCCAAGGTCGATGAGTGACAGAACTGCGACTGGGAGATCATGCATGGCCAAAACAGACACAAGGAGCGGGCCGACTCGTCGAACGGTTCTGGAGGGCGGGGTGGCGACCGGCGTGCTGCTGGCTACCGGTATACCGGTATACGCGGAGCCGGCCGGCGCCGTTGCGGCGGCCGCATCGCCGACGCCGGCGCCGACCATGCCGATGTCGCTGCGGATCAACGCGAAGGATTTTGCCGTCGAACTCGACCCGCGGACGACGCTGCTCGACGCGCTGCGCAACCATCTCGGCCTCACCGGCTCGAAGAAGGGCTGCGACCACGGCCAGTGCGGCGCATGCACGGTGCTGGTCGATGGGCGCCGGATCAATTCCTGCCTGACGCTTGCGGCAATGCATGAAGGCGACGAGATCACCACGGTCGAGGGCCTGGCCGAGGGCGACCGGCTGCATCCGGTGCAGGCCGCCTTCGTTGCCCGCGACGGCTTTCAGTGCGGCTACTGCACGCCGGGCCAGATCTGCTCGGCGGTCGCTATGCTGGGCGAGGCCAGGGCCGGCTGGCCGAGCCATGCGAGCGCCGACCTGGCAGCGGTTTCCGTCGCCCTCACCGATGGCGAGATCCGCGAGCGGATGAGCGGCAACATCTGCCGTTGTGCCGCTTATCCGAACATTGTCGCTGCAATCCGCGACGCGGCAGAGGGGGCGTGAGCAATGCAGTCCTTCACTTATGAACGTGCGGCAAGTGCCGAGCAGGCAGCCGCCGCGGTCGCGGCGCGGCCGGACGCCAAGTTCATCAGCGGCGGCACCAACCTGCTCGACCTGATGAAGCTCGAGATCGAGCGCCCAGCGCATCTCGTCGACATCAGCCGGCTGCCGCTCGATCGGATCGAGGAGACGGCGGCGGGCGGGCTTCGGGTCGGCGCCCAGGTCCGCAACAGCGATCTTGCCGCCGATCCGCGGGTGAGATCGCGCTATCCGATGCTCACGCAAGCGCTGCTGGCGGGAGCATCCGGCCAGATACGCAACAAGGCCTCGACCAGTGGCAATCTCCTGCAGCGCACGCGCTGCCCCTATTTCTACGACCGCAGCATGCCTTGCAACAAGCGCGAGCAAGGTTCGGGCTGCGCGGCGCTGCAGGGCTTCAATCGCATGCACGCCGTGCTCGGCGCCAGCGAAGCCTGTATCGCGGTCCATCCCTCCGACATGGCGGTCGCCATGGCCGGGCTCGACGCCAGGATCGAGACCATATCGCCCGGTGGCGAGACCCGCACGATGCCGATCGGCGATCTCCATCGATTGCCCGAGGCGACGCCGCATGTCGAGACCGTGCTCGGCCACGGCGAGATGATCGCCGCGGTCAACCTGCCGCCGCCACCGCCCGGCCGGCAGGTTTACCGGAAGGTGCGCGACCGTGCCTCCTACGCCTTCGCGCTGGTATCGGTGGCGGCAATCGTCGAGAAAAGCGGCGATCGTATCCAAAGAGCTCGGATCGCCATGGGCGGCGTGGCCGCCAAGCCCTGGCGCGCGACGGAGGCAGAGCGCACCCTCGCTGGAGCGGTGGCGTCCGACGGCGCCTTTACCGACGCGGCCGAAGCCGCGCTCGCCGGAGCCGTCGGATATGGCGGCAATGATTTCAAGATCCCGCTGGCGAAACGGACGATGCGGCACACGCTCGCTGCTGCCGCCGAGAGTGCATGAGGTGACATGATGACAGAGACGAAGACCTCGAACCGTTCTCGCGAAACACGCAGCGGCGTCATCGGGCGTCCATTCGATCGCATCGATGGTCCGCTCAAGGTGAGAGGCGATGCCACCTACGCCTACGAGAATACGCTGGAGGGTACAGCCTTTGGCTATATTCTCGGCGCTGCCGTCGCCAAGGGGCGCATTGCCGAGATCGACACGGCCGAAGCCGAACGGGCGCCGGCAGTGCTGCTCGTCATGACGCACCGGAATGCGCCGGCCCAGCCGGATTTCGGCCCGGCAATCACGCCGACGGTGCCGGAGGTCTTCACCCGCGCCCGGCCCGCACTCAACAGCGAGCGGGTGCGCTATTACGACGAGCCCGTCGCGCTGGTCGTTGCGGAGACGTTCGAGGCGGCACGCGCTGCCGCCGGCCTCATCAAAGTGCGCTACGACGAGGAGCCGGGCCTCTACGATCTGCCGGGACATGTGGCCGACGCCTACGCACCAAAGCGGACCAATGCCGGCTTCGAGACCGACAGCGTCATCGGCGACTTCGAGAGCGCCTTTGCCGCGGCTCCGGTCAAGGTCGATGCCACTTACCGGACGCCCTTCGAACATCACAATCCGATGGAGCCCCATGCGACGCTCGCCGCCTGGTCAGGCAACGAGCTGACGATCCATACATCGGCGCAAACCCTGGCGAATTTCCGGGCGGGGGTCGCCAGCACGCTTCGCATCCCGCCCGAGCGCGTGCGCATCATCAGCCCGTTCATCGGCGGCGGCTTCGGCTCCAAGCTGATTGCCCATGCCGATACGATCCTGGCCGCGCTTGCAGCGCAGGTCCTGCAGCGTCCCGTCAAGATCGCGCTGACGCGACAACAGATGTTCGCCAATGCCGGTCATCGCGCAGAGATGATCCAACAGGTGCGTCTCAGCACGGACATCGACGGGCGGCTCACCGGGATCGCGCACGACGTCTGGTCGGCAACGTCCAGCTTCGAGGAGTACTGCGAGCAAACGGCAGTTTTTGCCCGCTCGCTCTATGCGGCGCCGAACCGTGTCACCCGCCATCGCCTGGTCCCGCTGGATATCAACCGCGGCGAATGGATGCGCTCGCCCGGCGAAGCCCCCGGCATGCTGGCCTTCGAATGCGCCATGGATGAACTCGCCGAGCGGCTCGGACTGGACCCGATCGAACTCAGGATCCGCAATGAACCGGCCCAGGATCCCGAGCGCGGCGTGCCGTTCTCCACCCGCAACCTCGTCGCCTGCATGGAGGAAGGCGCCCGCCGTTTCGGTTGGCAGCAAAGAAACCCGACGCCGGGCCGCGCCCGAGAGGGCCGCATGCTCATCGGCTACGGCATGGCGGCGGCGATCCGTCCGAACTACATCGGCGCGGCGACGGCGCGGGTTGCGATCGACCGCGACGGTCGGGTGACGGCGCGGCTCGACATGACCGATATCGGGACCGGCACCTATACGATCCTGACCCAGATCGCCGCGGACAGCCTCGGCGTGCCGATCTCGTCCGTCAAAGTGGAGCTTGGCGACAGCCGTTTCCCGCGTACCGCCGGCTCCGGCGGGTCCTGGGGCGCGGCAAGTGCAGGGTCGGCGCTGCACAACGCCTGCAACGCCCTTAGGGAACGGATATTGGAGGCGGCGCGGTCGAGCGAAGCCTCGCCGTTGCGCGGCGCTGGCGCCACCGAAGCGAGCTTTGCCGACGGCGAGGTCAGGCTCGGCCAGCGTTCGGCAAGCCTGGCCGACCTCGTCCGGCGGATCGCTCCCGACGGGTTCGAGGCCGAGGGTTCCGTAGCCGCCGGCGCAGCCACCCCGTCATACGAGGCTTACTCGCAGCATTCCTATGGCGCGCATTTCGCCGAGGTCGCTGTCGATTGCGATACCGGTGAGATCCGCATGCGCCGGATGCTGGCGGTGATGGGCGCTGGCCGTATCCTCAACCCCAAGACCGCGCGCTCGCAAATCATCGGCGGCATGACCTGGGGAATCGGTGCGGCGCTGATGGAGCAGACGGTGCTCGACCGGCGCTACGGCCAATTCGTCAATCACGATCTTGCCGAGTATCACGTCCCGATCAACGGCGACGTCCCCGAGATGGAGGTCGTCTTCCTCGAGGAACATGACGACAAGGCCAATCCATTCGGCGCGAAGGGGATCGGCGAACTCGGCGTCTGCGGTGCGGGCGCAGCTGTTGCCAACGCCATCTACAACGCGACCGGCGTGCGGGTGCGTGACTTTCCCATCACCCTGGACAAGCTGCTGCCTGCCTTGCCGGTGATCGCCATTTGACGCGGCAAGTCTTGTTCGGGCATTTCAAGCTCAAGGACAAAGCGGCTGCCAATCCCTGCGTGCAGGTACTGGCCGCGCCGGAACATATTGCCGCGTGAAATCTCCCTCCCCGGGTGGAAATTCCGGTAACACGCTGTACTATCTGCGAAATTACCGAAATCGGGAGGCTGCCGGTGCAGACCAAGAAGATCATCAACGACGGCAACCGCACTGTCGACGAGATGCTGGAAGGCATTCTGGCCGCGCATCCCCGCCATCTCAAAAGCATGGAGGGCAGCCCACGCTCGATCATCGCCCGCGATGGACCTCGCCAGGGCAAGGTCGGCCTCGTCATCGGCGGCGGCTCCGGCCACGAGCCGACCTTCCTCGGTTTCGTCGGCAAGGGGCTGGCCGACGCGGCGGCGATCGGCAATGTCTTTGCCTCGCCGCCGCCGGACCCGATCCTTGAATGCGCCAAGGCGGCCAGCGGCGGCGCCGGCGTGCTGTTCATGTATGGCAACTATGCCGGCGACGTGATGAACTTCGACATGGCCGCAGAGATGGCGGCGATGGATGACATCGAAGTGCGCACCGTGCTGACCACCGACGACGTGGCATCGGCGCCGCGCGACCAGAGGCAAAAGCGCCGTGGTGTCGCCGGCAATTTCTTCATCTTCAAGGCCGCTGGTGCCGCCTGCGAGCGGATGCTGTCATTCGACGAATGCGAGCGTATCGCCAGGAAGGCCAATGATCACACCTTCACCATGGGCGTGGCGCTGTCGCCCTGTTCGCTGCCGCAGACCCGCCGGCCGAATTTTGAGATCGGACCGGATGAGATGGAGATCGGCATGGGCATCCATGGCGAGCCGGGCATCGCCCGCGGAAAGTTGAAAACCGCCGACGAGATCACCGACGAGATGCTGGACAAGATCCTCGACGAGATGGCGCCGGCACGCGGCGACAAGGTCGCCGTGCTCGTCAATTCGCTCGGCTCGACGCCGCTGATGGAGCTCTACATCATGAACCGGCGCGTCAAACAGCGGCTCGATGACATCGGCGTATCAGTTCACGCGACCTGGGTCGGCAATTATTGCACCTCGCTCGAAATGGCCGGCGCCTCGGTGACGCTGATGCATCTCGACGCCGAATTGCAGACGATGCTCGACCATCCTTGCGACTGCGCCATGTTCCGCGCCGGCTGAAAGGGTGCATCCATGACATCCATCGATGCAGCCGATCTGAAAAGAATGTTCGATGCGATCGCGGTGGCGATCGAAGCCGACAAGGACAGGCTCTGTCAGCTCGACGGGGTCATCGGCGACGCCGATCATGGCATCGCCATGGCGCTCGGCTTTGGGGCGGTGCGCGATGCGCTGGCGCCGCTGGAGCTCACGGCAACCGAGCCGACTGTTCTCCTCAACACTGCGGCGAAGTCGTTCCTCAACGCCGTCGGCGCCTCGTCGGGCCCGCTCTACGCGACGGCCTTCATGCGTGGTGCGGCTGCCGTCAAGGGCAAGGCGACCTTGGCGGGCGCCGATGTCGTCGCCCTGTTCCAGGCGATGGCGCAAGGCATCCAGGATCGCGGCAAGGCGGAGATCGGCGAGAAGACGATGGTCGACGCCTGGCTGCCGGCGGCGCAAGCCGCGGCCGCTGCCCATGCCGCCGGCAAGACCCTGTCCGAAAGCCTGGCAGCCGCCCTCGAAGCAGCCGAACGGGGCGCCGAGGCGACCAAGGATATGATCGCCGCGAAGGGCCGCTCGTCGCGGCTCGGCGAGCGGTCGCTTGGACACATCGACCCCGGCGCGGCGTCGGCGGTCACCGTTATCGGCGCGATGCGAAAAAGCCTGGCTTAAGCGCATCGCATCAATGCGACGCGCTTAAGCTCCTGTTTTATACATGTCGTTATCCCAAAACCGCTGCGCACCCTCGGTTCACGCCCGAGGGCATGCTTTTGGGCAACATGCATTAGCCCAGCTTCGCCGCGTCGAGCCTGTCGATCGCCTGGACATTGCCGGCCGATGGCCCGTTTTCGTCGAACTCCGATGCGAGCCAGGCATCGACGATCGACTTGGCCAGTTCCGGGCCGATAACGCGGGCGCCCATGGTGATGATCTGGGCATTGTTGGATTTCGCCGCGCGCTCCGCCGAATAGGTGTCATGGGTGAGTGCGGCGCGAATGCCGGGCACCTTGTTGGCCGAGATGGAAACGCCGATGCCGGTGCCGCAAAACAAGATGCCGCGATCGTTTTCGCCGTCGAGGATGGTCTGGGCGAGCTTCTGCGACAGGTCGGCATAGTAGCCGGCCTGGCTGACGTCGCTGACGGAGAGGCCGGGCTTGGTGGCCAAGTGAGCGGCAATGACGTCGAGCAGCGGCTTGCCGGCGCTGTCGGCCCCAATGGCTATTTTCATTTTTTCTGTCCTTTCCTGTTCGATTGCTCTGGAGCCTGTTCCATCCCGATGGCATCGGGATGGGGCTCTAACTTTTGTTGGGCATGATCTTTTTCCGAAAACCGGATTCCACTTTTCGGGATCATGCTATCTTTTGTTTGAGCATGATCTTTTCCGAAAAACCGGATTCCACTTTTCGGGATCATGCTCTAGATCGCCGCCGAGGCGCGTTCGAGGATGTCGATATAGCCTTCCGCCTGCCAGGCGGAGCGGCCGATGAACAGCCCGTCGATATGAGGCTGGCCGATCAGCTCGGCGGCATTTTGCGGATTGACGCTGCCGCCATAAAGCACCGGCGGCATGGCCGGCAGAAGATCGCCGGCGATCTTCTTGATCAGCGCCTGCTGCCTGTCGGCGTAGTCGGCACTTGCCGGAATGCCCTTGTCGCCGATCGCCCAGACCGGTTCGTAAGCAAACAGGATCGTCGCCGCCTTGGCCTGGCCTTCGAGGTATTGCAGCGCGCCGTGCACCTGCAAGGCCAGCACCGCATCGGCCTGGCCGCTGTTGCGTTGCGCCAATGTCTCGCCGACGCAAATGAGCGGCACCAACCCGTGCTTCACCGCCGCTGCGGTCTTGAGACCAACCGTATTGTCGGTCTCGCCGAAATGCTCGCGCCGTTCGCTATGGCCGAGCTCGACGAGATCGAGCCCGCAGTCCGTCAGCATCACCGGCGAGATCTCGCCGGTCCAGGCGCCGGCGTCGGCCCAGTGCATGTTCTGGGCACCGACCTTGATCCGGGTCGATGCCAGCGCTTTCTTGACCTCGCGGACCGCCGTGAAGGGCGGGATGACGAAGGGCTGGATACGGTCGTCGAAACCGGGGACGAACCCCGCCAGCGCCCTGGCAAAGTCAGTCGCTTCTGCAAGCGTCTTGTTCATTTTCCAGCTTGTGCCGACCCAGTAAGCCACGCGTCCTCCTTCTAGAGCCTGTTCCATCCCGCGAGGCGGGCTCTATCTTCTTTGACCATGATCTTTTCCGAAAACCGGTTCCCACTTTTCGGGATCATGGTCTAGTCCTTCTCGACCAGTGTCAGCGAAACGCCGGCGCCATCCAGCGCCTCGCGCATCTGCGGTCCCAGTTCTCGACCGGTGAAGACGGCGTCGAACGCCTTGAGATCGGTCAGGAAATGCAGGGCGGTGCGGCCGAACTTGCCGTGATCGACCAGCAGATATTTGCGGGCGGCCGCGGCCATCATCAACCGCTTGGTATGGACCACTTCCTGGTCCTGGTGGAAGGCGGAAACGCCGTGGATGGCCGACGACGACAGGAAGGCGACATCGGCGCGCAACGATCTCAGCGTGTCCTCGGCAAGCAGGCCGAAGAAACCGTGGAATTTCTTGCTGTACTGGCCGCCGAGCGCGATCAGGGTGATACCGGCGACGCCGGCCAGATCCTGTATCACGGCCAGATTGTTGGAAATCACCGTCAGCGGGCGCAGATCCGCAAGGTGGCGCGCAATGCCGCCCGCCGTCGAGCCGTCGTCGATGATCACCGTCTGGCCCGGTTCGATGACAGCCACGGCGGCAACCGCCAGGCGCTGCTTCTCCTCGGCGGCCTGCTTCTGACGGTAGCGGAAATCACTTTCGAACAGGCCGCTCGGCTGAATCGAGGCGCCGCCGCGTATCTTGCGCAGGAAGCCGCTTTCCTCGAGCTCGTCAAGGTCGCGATGGACGGTCATCTTCGACACGCCGAAGCGCGAGGCAAGGTCATCGACACTGGCCGTGCCGGTGTCCATCAGAAAATCCATGATGCCTTGCCGCCGGCCGTCGCTCTTCATCGTCCAGCCTGTTTCCTTTAATTCGCGTCGCCGCGTCCGCCGTGGCAGAAACGGCTGATAGAAGCTATTATAACAGATAAAATCGCATACATGCCAAATTTTTTGTGATAATGTTACATTTCCTTGGGCTTCTGATCGCTGCCTTGTAACAAGAATTGCTCTCGCCGGCATGGCCAGAGGTTGCGGTTCTCCGGAAATCCGGCCAGAAGCATCAATGGGCTGAATGACCACCGGACAGCTCGCAAACCATAGGCTTGAAACCAAATACGGGAGACCATTGGGTGGCTCGCATCACATTGAGACAATTGCTCGACCATGCCGCCGAACACGGCTATGGCGTGCCTGCCTTCAACATGAACAATATGGAACAGGGCCTTGCCATCATGGAGGCGGCCGAGGAGACCAAATCGCCTGTCATCCTGCAGGCGAGTCGCGGCGCCCGCGCCTATGCCAACGACGTCGTGCTGGCCAAGCTGATCGACGCGCTGGTCGAGATCCATCCCGATATCCCGGTCTGCATGCATCTCGACCATGGCAACAACGAAGCCACCTGCGTGACAGCGATTCAGTACGGCTTCACCTCGGTGATGATGGACGGATCGCTGAAGGAGGACGGCAAGACGCCGGCCGACTACGACTATAATTCCGGCATCACGCGGCGCGTCGTCGACATGGCACATTGGGGCGGCGTGTCGGTGGAAGGCGAGATCGGCGTTCTCGGATCCCTGGAGATGGGCGGCGGCGAACAGGAAGACGGCCACGGCGTCGAGGGCACCGTCAGCCACGACCAACTGCTGACCGATCCGGAGCAGGCGGTGCAGTTCGTCAAGGACACGCATGTCGATGCGCTGGCCGTCGCCATGGGCACCAGCCACGGCGCCTACAAGTTCTCGCGCAAGCCGGACGGCGCGGTGCTCGCCATGAACGTGATCGAGGAGATCCACCGCCGCCTGCCGAACATGCACCTGGTCATGCACGGCTCATCCTCGGTGCCTGAAGAGCTGCAGGAGATCATCAACAAATATGGCGGCCAGATGAAGCCGACATGGGGTGTGCCGGTCGAGGAGGTCCAGCGCGGCATCAAGCACGGCGTGCGCAAGATCAACATCGACACCGACAACCGCATGGCGCTGACCGGAGCGATCCGCAAGGTGCTGACCGAGAACCCGAGCGAGTTCGACCCGCGCAAATATCTGATGCCGGCAATGGCCGCGATGAGGAAGCTGTGCAAAGAGCGCTTCGAGCAGTTCGGCACTGCCGGCAACGCCCCCAAGATCAAGCCGCTGCCGGTCTCGGAAATGGCCAAGCGCTACAAGTCGGGCAGTCTCGACCCGAAGTTCGGCTGACGTGTTGAGGCAGGCATGAGCACAGTGTAATCGTTTCGGCTTCTAACCCGTGCTTGAGACGACCAATTGTCGGAGTCGGCGCTGCCCCTCATTGCCCTGCCGGGCATTTCTCCCCGAAAACGGGGAGAAAGGGGCTGGCCGCGACGTTGGCGCCACTCCTGCAACGCTGGCGATTGGCGAAACCGGCGACGACAGCTCCCCTCTCCCCGTCCCTATACGGGGAGAGGATGCCGGCAGGCAGGTGAGGGGCAGCGCGAACGTGGATAATCCAGTCGAGGACGGCTTCAAACCTGAAGCGATCCTGCTCGCGGCAAAATCGCCGTCCTGCCGGTCTCGATAAACGGCGCCCAATAATCGACCGACTCGCGGATCATCGCGACGACCTGGTGGTCGACCGGCTCGCGTTCGCGGAACGACAGTTCGAGGCAGATCTCGTTGTCGACGCCGCCACCGCGGCGAACCGTCTCCAACAATTTTTCCGGTGTGATGCGGCCGTCCTTGTTGTAGGCGGCGATGAACGGCCAATGGCCGCCCTTGTTCATCGACGACTGCTTGATGTGGATGATCGGCGATACCGTGGGAAAGGCTTCGGCCCAGGCATAGGGGTCGATGTCGTCCGGATTGCTCGAGGTGACGTCGCCATGGTCGATATCGACCATCATCTTCAGCGGGATGGCCATGCCGGCCGCTTCGATCTCGTTGTGCAGGGACCGGCAGCACTCGATCGTATGGCCGAATTCGCGGCCGACCGACATCGGCTCCCAGAACAGATAGGTCAAACCGGCCGCCCTGGCGTGCTCGGCGACGTCGCGCCAGCATTCCAGCGCGATGTCGAAAAGCCGCGCGCGACGCTCGGGATCGTCAAAATCCCGGTGCGTGAAGATCGCGAACTGCGTGCCCATGCCGCTGGCGCCGAGCTCGGCCGAAATGTCGGCAAAGGTCTTGAACCAATCGACGTAGTATCGTCGCACGTCGGCGTCGGGATGGCCGAAATGGTTGAGCCGCCCGTAAGGGCCGGTCATCCCGGACGTCACGCGCACGCCGGTGCGGTCGAGCGCCGTGCGGAACAGGCGGACGAATTTCGATATCGTCGCCGCCGGCCAGCCGGGATTGACGAATTCATGCGTGAGCTGCACGTCCCGGATGCCGATGTCGTAGGCGATCGCGTCGATCAGATCGTCCGGTTCGGCAAAACGGTTGACCAGCGGATTGGTGTTGAGGGAAAGCGTAAAAGTCATCAGCCTGCCCTCACCAGTCGGCCAACGCACCAGTCCTCGAAGGCGGCTCTTTCTGCGGCGGACAGATGCAGGCCGTGCTTGGTGCGCCGTTCGAGAATATCGGCAGCGGTCAGCGCCCATTCATGCTCGAACAAATAACTGGCTTCGCGTTCGAAAAAATCCTTGCCGAAGCACCGGCCCAGTTCGGTGAGCGACCTGGACGCACCGACCACAACGCGCGTCCTAGTGCCGTAGAGCCGGCCATAGTGTTTGACCAGCGATGCCGGCATCCAGGGAAATTCACGGCCGAGATCGCCGAGGAACTGCTCGAAATCGGCGTTGGCGATATCACCACCCGGCAGGTAGCCTTTCGACGTCCACGGCTTGCCCATTTTCGGAAAGAAAGGTGCGATCCGGTCCAGCGCATGCTCGGCCAGCTTGCGGAAGGTGGTGATCTTGCCGCCGAAGACGGAGAGCAGCGGCGCCTGCCCGGATGATGCGTCGAGTTCGAAAATATAGTCGCGCGTCACCGCGCTCGGATTGTCGGAGTTGTCGTCATAGAGCGGCCTGACGCCCGAGAACGAGTAGATGACATCGTCGCGGGCAAGTTCGCGCTTGAAGTAGCGGTTGACCACCTTGATCAGGTAGTCGACCTCGCTGGCATCCGCCGCCACGTCTTCCGGCCGCCCCTCATAGGGAATATCGGTGGTGCCGATCAGGGCCAGATCGTTCTGGTAGGGATTGATGAAGATCACGCGCTTGTCGCTGTTCTGGACCAGATAGGCCTGCCGCCCTTCCCAGAATTTCGGCACGACGATGTGGCTGCCCTTGACCAGCCGGACATTCCGCTTGGAGTTCTGGCCAGCCACGCGGTTGATGATGTCGTTGACCCAGGGACCGGCGGCGTTGATCAGCGCACGCGCCCGAACCGTGGTCCTGACGCCGGTTCGGCTGTCGCGCATCTCGACCGACCACAGGCCGTTTTCACGGCGGGCGGCGGTGCAGGCGGTCCGGGTGAAGATCCTGGCTCCCCGTTCCGCAGCGTCGAGCGCATTGATGACGACGAGACGGGCGTCGTCGACCCAGCAATCGGAATATTCGAAACCGCGCTTGAACGCATCCTTGATCGGTGCGCCTTCGGGCGCGGTGCGCAGGTTGAGCGTGCGGGTGCCCGGCAGCCGCTTGCGGCCGCCAAGATGATCGTAGAGGAACAGACCGAGCCGGACCAGCCAGGCCGGCCGGTCGTCCGGGCTGTGCGGCAGCACGAAGCGCATCGGCCAGATGATATGCGGCGCCGATTCAAGCAGCACTTCGCGTTCGATCAGCGCCTCGCGCACCAGCCGGAATTCGTAGTATTCGAGATAGCGCAGGCCGCCATGGACGAGCTTTCCCGATCGCGAACTGGTGCCTTCGGCGAGATCGTCTTTTTCGCACAGGATGACGGAAAGCCCGCGGCCGACTGCGTCGCGCGCGATGCCGGCGCCATTGACGCCACCGCCGATGACGAACAGATCGACGATTTCAGTGGCGCCGCTCATCTCGCCGGATCCTCTATGCCTGGATTGCGTTTCATGGCTGCCGCGACCTTCAGCACGGGTTGACCGGCGGGAGCCCGACGATGAAGCGGCGCACCTCTTCGGCCGCTTGCTCGGCCGCATAGGTCACCGTGCGCACGGAAGCGCCGGCGATATGCGGCGTCAAGGTGACATTCGGAAGCTGCAGCAGCGGCCAGTCGGCAGGCACCGGCTCGACCGCGAACGTCTCCAGCATGGCGCTGCCGATATGGCCTGAGACCAGTGCATCGTAAAGCGCGTCGTAATCGACCAGCGGCCCGCGCGCGGTGTTGACGAAGATCACCCCCGGCTTCATCCGAGCGATGATGTCCTTGTTGATGAGGCCGCGGGTTTCCTCGGTCACCCGGGGATGAAGCGTGACCACATCGGAGCGGGACAGGAGATCGTCGAGCGCGACCAGTTCGACGCCGTCATTGCGGTCTTCGGCGCTCAGTTGCACATAGGGATCGGTGACCAGGATGCGGCAGCCGAAGGCGCGCAGCAGGCGGACAACCTTGGTGCCGATATTGCCGTAGCCGATGACGCCGACGGTCATTTCGTTGAGCTCGCGGCCGGTACGGTCGGCCCGGTAGAGATCGCCGCGCCATTCCCCTTTGCGCAAGGCCTCGTGCCCGACCCGAATCAGCCGCGTCTCGGCAAGGATCGCGCCGATGGTGAATTCGGCCACAGCACTTGCATTGCGGCCGGGCACATTGACGACGGTGATGCCGTGGGCCTTGGCGGCAACCATGTCGATGTTGATCGGGCCGCCGCGCGAGACCGCAACCAGCTTCAGCGCAGGCAGACGCTGCATCATGGTCTCGGACAGCGGCGCAAGCTGGGTGACGAAGATCTCGGCGTCGCCAATGAAATCGACCACCTCGTCCGGATCGCCAAAATACTCCTTCACCTTGTCGAGGCCGAGCGCCGCATTGCCGAATTCCATCGGCTCGTCGGGCCAGGCCGCCTCAAGGGTGCGGATGTCGAGATTGTCGCCGCAGGCCGTCTCGATTTTCTCGCGAAAGATCTCGGGAAGCATGAAGCGGTCGCCAATGATTGCAATCTTCTTACGCATGCTCGACTTCTCAGTTTGCCCTGGACGCGGCCATCGACCGCCAGACCGGCCGCAGCGCCTCATGCGCCAATGTGTAGGACGGAACCGCCCGCTCATAGATCGCGGCAAGTTTTCGGTCGCTCGGTTCCGCCGCGCCCAGCAGCGGCGTGACCCATTCGCCGACGCATTCGTCCATCGAACTGTATTGGCCGACGCAGACCGCAGCGATCATCGCGGCGCCCGCGGCACCGGCTTCCTCGCGTTGGCTGGTGCGAATGTCGGCGCCGACGACAGCGCCGAGGATCTTGCGCAGAGCCGGGCTTCTGGCGGCGCCGCCGGTCAGCCGGATTTCGCTCGGCAGCGGCCCCATGGCGGCGTAGCAATCGCGCGACGCGAATGCCAGCCCCTCAAAAACAGCGCGCACCATATCGGCATAACCGTGCCGCGACGAAATGCCGACGAAACCGGCCCTGGCATTGGCATCGACGAACGGCCCGCGCTCGCCGGCCTCCGACACATAGGGCTGATAGAGCAGCGAGGCCGGCTCCGATGACGATATCCATTCGTCGACCAGCGCGATCATCTCGCCATTGCTGCGGGTGATGCCTTGCGAGGCGAGTATGCCGGAGGCGAGGCTAAGGATCCAATCGATGTTGAGCGTCGCTGCCATGTTCGACTGCATCTGCGCAAAGACGCCGGGCGCCGGCATCGTCATCGTGTAGCCGGTCCTGGCCTCGTTGAGCAGCACCTCGTCCGGCGTCTGAGCAAGCCGCATATGCATGCCGGTGGAGCCGATGATCGAGCAGCCAGGCTTGCGCTCGCGGTCGAGCAGGCCGGCGCCGAGCGCGGTGCAGGCCACGTCGACATAGGCCAGTACCACCGGCGTACCGGAAAGCAGCCCGGTCGCTTTGGCAGCCGCCGCCGACAGGCCGGCGCTATGCCTGGTGCCGTCGATGATCGGCGGCAGCAGATGCCTGAGGTCGGCGACGCCGAGCACCTCAAGCACCTCGTCGCAATAGCCGCGGGTGCGAAAGTCGCCAAAGGTGAAGGTGCCCTCGGAAGGATCGGTGGCGCGTTCGCCGGTCAGGTTGAAATAGAGCCAGTCCTTGCAATGGAAAGCTGTCGCGGCGCCGGCAAGCCTGTCAGGCGCGTTGCGCTTCATGAAGGCAAGCTGCGGCCCCTGCTGGCAGGCGGCGAGCCCGCTGCCGGTCTTTTCGAAACGAAGCCGGTCATCGGGGCGCGCGCGGATCTCCTCGACGATGGCGGCAGCGCGCGCGTCGAGCCACAGCCAGCCCTTGGCGACCGGCTCACCGTCCTTGTCGATCAGCCAGGTGCCGTCGCCCTGCCCGGTCACCGCGATCGCAATGATGCGCCTGGCGAGGTCCGGCACCTTGTCGGCAAGCTGTCGCAATGTGGTCGCCGTATCGGTCCAGGTGCGTGCCAGATCCTGCTCGGCGCCGCCGCCCGGCAAGGTCTCGTACCGGTTCGGTACCGCCGAGGCCGCGAGCTGCCGGCCCGCCGTGTCGAAGGCGACGGATTTGATGACAGACGTGCCGGCGTCGATGCCGATCAGCACATCCCGCATCAGGCAAGCTCCATGCCGTGCGAAATGGCCATGCCGCTGGACTGATCGAAGACGTGCAGATTTTTCGGATCGATGCTGATGTTGATCGGCGCGCCAAGCTCTAGCCGGGTCCGGTCATGTTCGACCAGGACCAGCGAGCCGCCGGCGAAATCCGCCGCGATATGGGTCTGGTCGCCGAGCCATTGGTTGGCCGAAACCGTCGCCGGCACGCCGTCCTTCGAGCGGCGAACCGCATAGGGCCTGACACCGATGACGACCCGCTGCCGTTTGAGCAATTCGTCGCGAACCGAGCCGCTGAACGCGTCCTTGTCATAGTCGAGTGAAAGCCCGTCGGGCAGCCGCAGATTGATCTTGTCGGCGGCCGTGCCGACATAGGCCTCGAAGACATTCATCGGCGGCTCGCCGACGAACGTGCCGGTGAACAGGTTGGCCGGCCGCTGCTTGAGCATATTGGGCGTATCGAACTGCTGCAGCACGCCGCCTTCCATCACCGCGATCCGGTCGGCCAATGCATTGGCCTCGGTCTGGTCGTGAGTGACCAGGATCGCGGTCAAGCCGCGCTCCTTGATGAAGTGCTTGATGCGGCCGCGCAGCACCGCGCGAAGCTGCGGCTCGAGTTGGCCCATCGGTTCGTCCAGCAGATGCAGGTCGGCCTCGCGGATCAGCGCCCGGCCGAGGCTGGCGCGCTGCTGCTGGCCGCCGGAGATGGAACTCGGATAGCGCTCAAGAATGTCCTCGATCTCGAGCAGCTTGGCGATGCTGGCAACTTTCGCGTCGACCTGACTTTTCGGCAGCCTGGCCGCCTTCAGCGCAAACGCCATGTTCTCGCGCACAGTCAGCGGCGGATACAGCGAATAGCCCTCGAACGCCATCGCCACATTGCGCTTGACCGGCGGCAGCGTGTGCACCTTGCGGCCGGCAACCGAAATGCTGCCGCGCGAGACCTCTTCGAAGCCGGCGATCATGCGCAATGTCGAGGTCTTGCCGCAGCCGGACGAACCGAGCAGTGCGACGATCTCGCCTTTGTCGATTTCCATCGTCAGATTCTGGACGGCGTGCACACCTCGGTCGATCGGGCCGTAGAATTTGTCGACGCCGGAAATGGTGAGTGCGCTCTGGCTCATGCCGCTTCTCCGCTGCGCAAATTGACGACGTTTTTCGAGCCGATACGGTCGCCACTGGCACGATCGAACAGCAGGGCGCTTTTGCCGTCGACGGCGATATAGGCCCCGCCCTCCGTTTGACCCGCTGTTCCGGCCGGCCGGGAGACCAGGATTTCGCGGCCGCGCACGGTGCGCACCAGCGTGACGATCTTTTCGTTGAGCGGCGTCTCCGCCTCGACGGTCACCGGAATGGCCGCGGGTGTTCCTTCGTCGACGAAGCGCAGCGCTTCGGGCCGCAGACCGATCATGCAATCGCGGCCGACCGTCGCGTCATAGGCGCCGGTCAGATGGACCTGGACATTCGACAGACCGACATAAATGCCCTTGGCATCGCGCGACGGCTTGACGTCGAGCAGGTTGATTGTCGGATCGCCGAACAGCCGCGCGATCTCGATGTTGGCCGGCTCACGATAGATCTGCTCGGGCGTGCCGAGCTGCTTGATGACACCTTGCGACATCACCGCGATGCGATCGCCGAGCGCCATGGCCTCCTTGTAGTCCTGGGTGACGTAGACGACGGTCGCACCGCGATCTGCCAGCAGCCTCGGCAGTTCGAGCCGCATTTCGAAGCGCAGTTTGGCATCGACGTTGCGCAGCGGGTCGTCGAGCAGCAGCACCGGCGGCGAGCCGACCAGAGCGCGGGCGAGAGCGGTGCGCTGCTTCTGGCCGTTGGACAGCGCCCGTGGCTTATGGCTGAGCACGTGGCCGATCTTCAGCAGCTTGGCGACGCTCTCGACGCCCGCCTTCATCGCGCTTTGCGACGATCGCTTGGCCTGAAGCGGCGTGGCGATGTTGTCGAAGGCGGTCATGTGCGGAAACAGCGCGAAATTCTGGAATGCCATGCCGACGCCGCGGAACTCGGCGTCAAGATCGGTCATGTCCTCGCCGCCGATGAAGATCTTTCCCTCATCAGGGTCGATGACGCCGGCGACGAGCCGCAGCAGCACCGTCTTGCCGGCGCCCGACGGTCCGAACAGGACCAGGGTTTCGCCGTCGGCGACGCTCAGCGACAGATTGTCGAGCACAGTCTGGCTCTTGTAGCGCTTGACGACATTTCGCAATTCGAGGCTGGCCATCGGAGCTATCCTTTCACCGCGCCGAGCGACAGGCCTTCGACGAGATAGCGCTGCGCGTAAAGGGCGAGCGCCAGCGTCGGGGTGATCGACAGCACGATCGCTGCCGAGATCTGGCCATACTGGATGCCGGAGGAGGTGATGAAGGCGAGCGCGCCGACCGTCACCGGCTGCTTGTCGGCCGAAGCGAGCACGAGCGCGAAGATGAAATTGTTCCAGGCGAAGATGAAGGCGAGCAGGCCGGCAGCCGCGATGCCGGGGCCGGCGAGCGGCAGCGCGATCTTGCGGAAGGTGGCGAACCAGGAATGGCCGGCGATGCGATAGGCATATTCGATGTCGGCCGGGATGTCCTCGAAATAGCCGCGCACGATCCACAGGATCAGCGGCAGGCAGATCAGCTGATAGACCCAGATCAGCCCGATATAGGTGTTGGCCAGTCCAAGCTTCTGGAAATAGAGGGTGAGCGGCAGGAGCACCAGCAGCGCCGGCGCAAACCGGAACGACAGCAGCGTGAAGGCGATGTCCTCCGAGCCGCGGAATTTGTGCCGGGCAAAGGCGTAGGCGGCGGGGACGCCGAGCAGCAGCGCGACGGCGACCGAGGTGACCGACAGGAACACCGAATTCCACAGGTTGCGCATGAAGGCGATGTCGAGCGTGCCGGCCGCCGTGGTCAGCTTGCCGGTGATCAGCGCGGTGTAGTTGGCCAGCGTCGGCTTGAAGACGAGCTGCGGCGGAATCCGCAGGATGGTCTCGTTGGTCTGGAAGGACATCATGAGGATCCAGACGATCGGGAACATGAAGAAGATCACGACCAGCGTCAGCGCTATGCCACGCAGGATGCGTTCAAGAAGCGAGGTGTGTTCCATCCCGGCCTCCTATGCCTGGCCGCGGGCGCGTTCGCGCAGCCGCAGCCAGTTCTTGATGAAAATATTCGAGAGGAAATAGGTGATCGCCCACAGGATGATCATCAGCGCCGCCGAGCGGCCGACGTTGGTCGACTGGAAGAAGTTGAGATAGGCCTCGACCTGGAAAACGGTCAGCGTGTCGCCCGGACCGCCCTGGGTCATGGCATAGATGATGTCGAACTGCTGGATGGAATCCAGCAGGCGAAACAGCGTCGCCGTCAGGATGTAGGGCGTCAGCATCGGCAAGGTGATGCGGAAGAACACGAAACTCCGCGGCACGCCGTCAAGTGCCGCCGCCTCGAACGGCTGCGTCGGCAGGCTGCGCAGGCCGGCAAGCAGCAGGATCATGATGAAGGGCGTGTAGACCCAGATATCGACAAGCACCACCGTGAAAAGCGCGGTCGATGGCGACGAGGCCCAGCGGAAATCCTGCAATCCGATCAGGCTGGCGAGATAGCTCAGCACGCCAAAGCCGGGATTGGTCATCAGCTTCCACATCAGCGCGGCAAGCGCCGGCGCTGTCATCAGCGGCATCAACAGCATGATCGAGATGAAGTTGTTCAGCGTCGAGCGCTTCTGCAGCAGCATGGCGATGCCGAGACCGAGAAGCAATTCGAGCAGCACGGTGATGCCGGCATAGAGCAGCGATATCTCCAGCGTGTTCCAGAACCTCGGGTCGGTGAAAAACGAGATGTAATTGTCGCCCCAGTTGAACTGCCGCGCCCAGGGCTGGCTCAGCCGGTAGCGCTGGAACGAATAGACGACCGATGTGAAGAACGGGATCAGGATGCCGATGCAGACGAGCAAGGCCGGCAGGCTGAGCACATAGGGCAGCACTTTCTTGCTGATCCTGAAGCCGGAAGGCCTGTTTCTTTGCATTGTCGCAGTAGTCATCGTGGCTCACCCGTCATCTCTGTTGCTTCGCCCTGCCGGCCGCCCAGGGAGCTAGGCGGCCGGTTGGGCGAGTGGCGGCACCGCCAGTGTTTGAGCATCGGAATTTCCCAAAACCGGTTTGGGTCCGATGCTCCAGGCGCCGCTTCGCAGTGGAATGGCCGGCTGGCCCGCGGCAGCGGGCCGTCCGGCCGCCAGGACTCAGCCGAGCCCGGCTTCCTTGAGCTGGCCGTCGACGCTGGTCGCCAGCATGTCGAGGCCTTCATCGATCGGCACTTCCTTGGCCACCATCTTCTGCAGCGTCGCCGCCCATTCGGTGGTCAGATCGAAGAACAGCGGCTGCGGGGTGAACTTGATGCTGGCGCCGGGCGCCGAGACGTCGAACATCTCGACATAGCCCGGATAGCTCTTGTTCAGCTTCTCGCGGAACATCTGGTCGTTCCAGACCGACTGACGGACCGGATTGACGAAGTCCATCTCGGTCGCACCGAACAGTGCATGCTCGGGCCCTGATGCCCATTGCATGAAGTACCAGGTGGCGTCCTTGTCCTTGGAGAAGTTGGACATCGACAGCGACCAGATCCAGATGTTGGGCGTCGGAGCCTTGGCGGCGGGATTGGCCTTGAAGGCGGAGAAGGCGAGCTTGCCTGCCATCTTGTTGTCGCCGCCATTCATGAAGTAGCCGAGGATGTCGGCGTCGAAGATCATCGCCGAGGCGCCGGCGCCAAGGTCGGTGCCGACCTGATACCAGGTGTAGGTCGACCAGTCCTTGGGGCCGCTCTCCTGGATCATCTGGACCCATTGCTTGTGGAAGGCCTTGGATTCGGCGGTGTTCATCGCGGCCGACAATTTGCCGTCAGCCGAGACGTTCAGGTCCTTCTGGTCAAAGTTGGCATAAGCCGACAGGAAGCCGGGATGGATCGTCGCCCAGGAGCGTGAACCGCGCACGCCGATGCCGTAGACGCCACCACCAACATCCTTGGTGAGCTTGGCCGCCGTAGCGACCATCTCGTCCATATTGCCGGGAACGCTGACCCCGACCTTGTCGAACATGCCCTTGTTGTAGGTGATGTTGTTCTGTTCGAAGCCCCACGGAATGCACCACTGCTTGGCATCATCGGAACCGAGCACGCCGCCGGGCTGGCCGTTCCAGGCGCAGGACTTCCTGACGCCGGGCAGGAAGTCGTCCCAGGCATAGTTCACATTGGTTTTGGTCGGATCCTTGATCCACTCGTTGAGGTCGGTGATCCAGCCGGCCGGGCCGTAGGTCCAGGTCATGTAGGCGCCGGTCATGAAGGCATCGTATTCAGGCGAGCTGGCCGACAGCGCAGCGGTGACCTTGTCGAAATAGACATCCTCCGGGAAGACGTCGTAGACGACTTCCATGCCGGTCAACTTTTTGAAGTTTTCAAGGTTGGCGATCATCGCATCCGCGTAAGGATGCTTGTTGAGCAAGAGCTTGATGGTCTTGCCCTTGTGCGCCTGCCAGTCAAAGTCCGCCGCCAGCGCACGGGTCTGCCCCAGATTGAGCAGCGTTCCGGCCGTGCCGGCGGCAAGGCCCATCGCGCCAAGGCCCTTGATCAGCCCACGACGATCGACTTGTCCGCGCAGGAACGCGTCGATCAGGTCTTTTTCTTTCTCATGCATTTGTCTTCTCCTCCACAGGGTAGTTTCAATCGAATGGCTGCCGGCTACCCGACCGGCGTCTGCTCCACGAGTTTTCGCGCCGTCCGCTCATCGGTGACCAGGCCCTTGAGATAGCGACCCTCCAACACCGATTTGATGGCACGAACCTTCACCTTGCCGCCGGCAACGGCGACAATCCTGCGATTGCTGATGTCTTCGCGCGCCAGTGCCAGCGCCCGGTTGGAAAGCGTCGTCTCGACCGCCTTTCCAGCGTCATCGAAGAAATGGCCGAGCAGCTCGCCGACTCCGCCGTTGCGGCGGATCTCCTCCATTTCGCCCTTCTCGATCATGCCGGTGGCGACCAGCGACGCCTCGCGCTCGGCAGTGCCGATGCCGGCGATGAGCAGGTCGGCGGCCTTGCCGAGATCAAAAACCTCGCTGATGCCCTTCTGCCCGAGCAGCACGGTTCGATCCTCGACCGTGTTGGCGAACATCGGCACCGGCATCACATAGGCTTCGGCGCCGGTCCGTTCGGCCAGGCGGTGAATGACGTCGTGCGGATTGGCCGAGAACTTGCGCGTCAGGCCGCCAAGCAGCGAAACGAAGCGGGTCTTTTCGGCCGATATGCGCGGCAGATATTCGACGCAGGCGGCGAGCGTGCGGCCATGGCCGACGCCGATCAGCGTATCCTCGCCGCGTTCGATCTCACGTTTGAGGAACTGCGCGCCGGCGATGCCGAGCGCCTTGAGCGGCAAGTCCTCGCCATCGAAGTCGGGAACGACCTCGCAATAATCGAGGCCGTAGCGGCTGGACAAATCGTCTTCAAGCGCGACGCATTCCGACACTTCGCCGTCGATATAGACTTTGACCAGCCCTTCCTGATTGGCCTTGGTAATGAGGCGATGCGCCTTGAGGCTGGTCAGGCCAAGCCGCTTGGCGACCTCCGACTGGGTCAGGCCGCCAGCATAATGGAGCCAGGCGGCGCGCGTCGCCATACTGGTTTCATCGTCGCGCAGGAGGCCGTTTCCAAAACCAACCATTTCCGCCCTAAGATATTTTTATCAGCTGGTGCAAAATTTTTCACAAGGTGCCGCAGGAGTCAAGCGCCGCAGCGTTCAAATCAGCTTGAGAGGGCAAAAAAGGCCTGCTGAAGCAGCCATCGTGCAGGGCGGTGCCAGTCTGAAATGCCATGCCTGTCGACCTGAAGGGCAAAGGCTGAACGGCTCGCTCCAAGCGAACCAGTTGCATGGCCGCAAAGGCCTGCTCCCGTTCAATGAGCGCATAACTGGGCTGACCGACGCCAACCGCCGATTTGCTGAAAATGCTCTGCCCGCCGAATGGCGGTGGAGTTCGCTTGCGGATCAGGCGAATTCGGGCAAGGAGGTCAGGGGCCGAGACGTATCGATCTTCACATTGCGAGAGCTACAATAATTCTTCACGAACGGCTATCTATCCTGGCGACAGGTGTTTGGTTCGAGTCACGAGGGGCGCGGCTTGGAATTCGATTTGAAGACCATTGAGGCGCTTGCTCCCGATCAGGCGTCGCTGAGCGCCGCCTCCAAGCTGACCAAACGATCGAACTGGCCGCGGCTCGAAAAGCATGAGCCCCAGGCGCTCATCTGGGGTGAATGCCAGGGCTCCGGCTCCAATCCATATCGGGTGGTGGTCGACACCGGCGATCACGGCTACAAATGCACCTGCCCGTCGCGAAAATTCCCGTGCAAGCACGCGCTGGCGCTGATGTGGATTGCCGCCACCGCGCCAGCCAGTTTTGCCGCGGCCGAATCCTCGCCGGAATGGGTGAATGACTGGCTTGGCAGGCGCAGGAAGACGACGCCACCGCCAGCGCAACCGATAGAAGGTGCGGCAGCCAAGAGCATCGATGAGGCTGCACGGACGGACGAGAGCGCCGCGGTAGAAGACGTTGCGGCGGTGGAGCGTCGTGAGGCTGCGCAGCGCAAGCGGGCGGAAGACACACGACAAGCAGTGTCGGCGGCGCTCGATGAACTCGACCAATGGATCGCCGACCAGTTGCGGCTTGGTCTTTCCGGGTTTGTCGACGGCAGCAGCGACCGTTGCCGCCGGATTGCCGCGCGGCTGGTCGACATGAAGGCAACCGCGCTTGCCGGTCGCATCGACGAGATCCCTTCGCGGCTGATGGCGCTGCGAAGCGAAGAAAAACCAGATGCGGCGATCCGTGAGCTCGGCAAGCTTGTGCTGCTGGCCAAGGCGTGGCGGTCGGCGCCCGACGATCCCGAATTGAAGCGCCTCGTATCGACCTCTGAAACCCGCGAACAGGTCCTGGCCAATCCGGATGCAAGACAGGTCGAAAGCTTCTGGGAGGTTCTGGGCGAGAAGATCGAGAGCCGCCGTGACGGTCTCGTCAGCCATTCGACCTGGCTGCTCGATCTGAAGTGCGCTACCCCGCAATTTGCCGTGCTGCTCGACTATTTTCCGGCTTCTGCCGGACGCCGGTCCAATGCTTTTGCGCCGGGCGATCGTTTCGATGCCCGGGTGGTCTTCTATCCATCACGCAAGCCGCTGCGCGCACTGGTGGCAGAACGCATGGGTGAAGTGACGTCCGGCGCGTGGCCTGATTTCAGCTTTCGCGCTGCAAAGGACCCACTCGCCACGCATGCTTCCTATCAGGATGCTGCGCCTTGGATTACCGACTGTCCTCTCATGCTGCCGCCTGGTGCGATCCTGGTCGATGACCGCGGCACAGGCTGGTGGCAGGCCGCGGATGATCCGCAAGGGATCGCCTTGCCGATCGCAGGCGCTGTCAATCAAACATTGCTCGGCCTCGACCTTGCGGCCACGGCAGCGCTCTGGGATGGCGCCCGGCTTGACCTTCTGGCGGCTCAAAGCGGGTTCGGGAGGCTTGACCTGTCGTGAACGAGGGCGAGCAAACAGGCCTGGCGACAATGCGCGATTGCTGGATCACCGGCGGAGCCACCTTCGATCTGGCTCCGACCGCCTGGAAGACAATCGCCGGCGGTGCAAGTCCCGACGAGCAGGAGCGCCGGCTCCTGGCAATCGCAGCACAGGCGCTCGACGTCGCCCTGCGGCCGGCGGCGCCGAAGACACTCAGGCGCCGGCCTCCGCTGCCCAGGCTTGCGCTCCCGATGCTGCCGGAGCGGTTGCGGCCGCTGTTGAGAGCCGCTCTGAAACATGCCGTCGAAGCGAGACGCAAGTCGCGCGTGGTGACGCTTGTCGCCAGCCGCGGCTTTGTGCTCCATCCGATGGACTGGATGCCCGTGGCGTCGGATCAGAACAGTCCGGACGTCTACGCTCCCTGGATCGACTGGCAAGTATGCGTGGACGGGCAGAGACATGCCCCGCAAGAGAAACTGACGGTGGAAAATTGGGATGAGTTCTATCCCGCCGCGCGACGCATCGCGCTGGCAGACATGCGCCGCAGTGAACCGGCTTCGGCTCGACTGCTGATCGAGGCCAAGGCGTCGGGCGAGCCCGCCGAGGTCAGGCTTGCGCTCGTCGAACTCATGCGCTTCGGCCTGAATCCTGAGGACGCGCCGTTCCTTAAAAGCCTCTCCGCCGACAGGTCCGGCAAGGTGCGCGAACTGGCTGGCCGGCTGCTAGCAAGGTTGGGCGAGCACGGCCGTTCAAACGATGGCGGACCGGATGATCCCGCAGCTGAACTCGCCGCTTTCATCAGCGAAGGCAAATCCGGCTTCATCCGCCGCCGCAGCATCTACACGCCGGCGAAGTTCAAATCGCCGGCGCAGGAAAAGCGTCGCGCCGAATTGTTCGAGACCTGCAATCTGGTCGACCTGGCCGCGCGGTTCAGTGTTACCGAATCTGAGTTCATAGGAGCCTGGCAATTCGGCGCCGACAACAATGCCGACATCCTGATCGCACGAATGGTCGCCGCTTCGGGGAGCGACGCCGCGGTGACGCATATGGCGGACGCACTTGTCGCCGATGGCGGCAAGCCAGCGTTGTTCGTACTGCACCTCACGCCACGCCTGGACAGTCGCAAAAAACGAGCCCTCGTCCGGCTGATCCTCAAGCAAGCGAATTACCTCAACGCGATCAATCTGGCGGAAGGCATTGATGCTGGCTGGCTGGAATGGGACGATCTTTCGAATGGGTCGGCTCTTGCGGCGCTGCGTTCCGTCGTTGCGGGAAACGACGACGCCATGCGCCGGGGCGCCGACGATATACTGGAAACGATCGGCTACCTTGCCACCGCGACCACAGCAGCAAAATTGATCGACGAGGTCGTCGCCGCCGGCATGCCGCCCGCAGCCCCATCACTCAGTGTCCTGCGTCTCAACGCGGCGCTGGCCGAACATCAGTCTAGAACCGACACATGATCAATCCGGAGAATTCATATGAACGCTGCCATCCGTCTGCCGGTCGAGCAGGCCTATGCCTCTGAATTGCAGGCGCTGGCGCGCAGTGACGACAGGCAAAAGCCTGCCGGCTGGAGCCTCTCTCCACAAGCTGTGCTGACTTATCTGCTGGGCGGGAAGGCCGGTGACGGCACGCCGGTAACGCCAAAATATGTCGGTCGCCGCCGACTGATGGAGACCGCGGTGGCAACGCTCGCCACCGACCGCGCACTGTTGCTGCTCGGCGTTCCCGGAACGGCCAAGTCCTGGGTGTCGGAACATCTGGCCGCCGCCATCATGGGCGACTCGACGCTGATCGTGCAGTGCACGGCCGGCACCGACGAGAACCAGATCCGCTATGGCTGGAACTATGCACAACTTCTGGCAAAGGGCCCGAGCCAGGAAGCATTGGTGCCGACGCCGCTCTACCGCGCCATGCAGACCGGCAAGCTCTGCCGACTCGAGGAACTGACGCGCATGGGCTCGGATGTGCAGGACACGCTGATCACCGTACTTTCCGAAAAGATGATGCCGATCCCGGAATTGAACACATCGATCTATGCCCAGCGCGGCTTCAACATCATCGCCACGGCAAACAATCGGGACAAAGGTGTGAATGAACTCTCCTCGGCACTCAAGCGTCGCTTCAATGTCGTGGTGCTGCCATTGCCGGAAGACATGGCTGAAGAGATGGCGATCGTCTCCAAGCGGGTCGATGAGATGGCCGGCGGGCTCGACCTGCCGGTGCCGAAAAATGTCGGCGAGGAGATAGCCCGGGTATTGACCATTTTCCGTGAATTGCGGTCCGGTGCGACCGCCGACGGCAAGGTGACGCTGAAGACGCCCTCGGGCTCGCTGTCGACCGCCGAGGCGATCGCGACGATGGTTGGCGGGCTGAGCCAGGCGGCGTGGTTCGACAGCGGCAAGCTCGGCGCCGAAGGTCTCGCCGCCAGCCTTGTCGGCGCAATCGTGAAAGACCCGGTACAGGACAAGGTCGTGCTGGAAGAATACCTGGAAACAGTGCTCAAGAAGCGACCTGACTATGCCGGTTATTATGCGGCCTTGAACGCCGCGATCTGACGTCATGGGGCACAGCGACGTCGCCTATTTCGGCATACGCCATCACGGGCCGGGTTCCGCCGACAGCCTTGTGCAGGCATTGCAGGATTTGCAGCCGGTCGCCGTGCTGATCGAGGGCCCGATCGATGCCTCCGCGCTGCTGCCGTTGCTGGCCCGCCCGGAGATGCAGCCGCCGGTAGCACTGCTTTGCTATCCGGAGGAGGATCCGGCTTCGACGAGCTTCTGGCCATTCGCCGAGTTCTCGCCGGAATATCAGGCAGTCCTTTGGGCCGTGGACAACAAGGCGGCGTTGCGCTTCATCGACCTGCCGTCGTCGGCGCGCTTCTCGGAAGCGGCGGTCGACGGCGCGGAAAAAGTCGATGCTGACGAAGCGAAGGAATCAGGCGAGCGTGACGATGTGGCTCCGCATCGGCGTGATCCGATAGGTACGCTGGCCCGCGCCGCCGGCTATGAGGATGGCGAAAGCTGGTGGTCGGACATCATCGAGCAGAATCCGGAACCAGGCCCCATATTCGCGGCCATCTCCGACGCGATGATGACGCTGAGGGATGGCGAAGGCTCGATCGCGCAGTTCGAGGCCAGCGCGAAGCGCATATGCGGCTCGAAATCGCTGCGGCGCGCAAGGATTTCGACGGACCTGTCGCCGTCGTCTGCGGGGCGTGGCATGTGCCGGCACTGCAGGCGACACACATGCAAAAAAACGATCAAGCCCTGCTTAAGGGGATTGCAAGGCGCAAGAGCACGATGACGTGGGCACCGTGGACGGGACCGCGTTTGGCGCTGGGCTACGGCTATGGCGCGGGCGTCGTCGCACCCGGCTGGTGCAAGCATCTCTGGCGCACGCGCGGCCGGCGCGATGCAGCAACCTTGTGGCTTGCAATGATTGCAGCGGTGCTGCGGGTGAAGGGTCACCTGGTCTCGACCGCTTCGCTGATCGAAGCGGAGCGGCTCGCCCGCACGCTCGCCGCGATTCGCGAGCGGCCGAAACCCGGATTTGAGGAATTGCGCGACGCCGCAATTGCGGCTCTGTTCAACGGCGAAGCGTTGCTGTGGGCCGTGGTCCAAGCCGAGCTGCTTCTAGGTGCGGACGTCGGCGAAATTCCACCCGACACGCCGTTGGCGCCGTTGATCGAGGATCTGCAGCGCAACCAGAAGGCGGCGCGGCTGAAACTTGAAGCATTGGAGCGGGAACTATCCGTCGACCTGCGAAGCGACAGCGGGCTGTTCCGTTCGACATTGCTGCATCGGCTGAACGTGCTCGGCGTGCATTGGGGCAAGTTGACGGACGCCGGTCGCAGCCGTGGCACTTTCCGCGAGCGGTGGACCCTGGCCTGGGAGCCGGAATATGCCGTTCGCCTGGTGGAGAACCTGATCTACGGGCCGACCATCGAAAAGGCTGCCAACGGCCGCCTGATCCAGATGATCAAAGCCGCAGCAACCCTCGATAGTCTTGCGGCACTGGTCCAGGGCGCCATCACGGCAGGCCTGTTGGAAGCATCGACGGCCGGTCTCGCGGCCCTGGAGGCGCGCGCGGCGCGCAGCAGCGAATGCCTGGAGATTCTGGCCTCGGTGCCGCCGCTCGCCGACATCATCCGCTATGGCGAGGCGCGCAAAACGGAGACGAACCGGCTTTCCGGCCTCATGGAGCGGCTGATCGTCGAAGGTGCGATCGCGCTTCCCTATGCGGCACGCGACCTGGATGAGCAGGCCGCCGCGACGCTGGTAAGAGCGATGCGCAAGGCCGATGAGGCGATCAGGCTGGTGGAGCCGGGGGAAGACGTGCTGAACGGATGGCGCAACGGGCTGGCTGCCGTTCTCGAGGGGTCGCGGGCGACGGCGCTATTGGCCGGATGCGCCGCGCACCTGCTCTACGAGGCCGGCCGCCTGTCCGCCGAAGCCGCAGCCGAGCTGCTCGGGCGACGCCTGTCGCCGGGCACGCCAGTCGCCGAGGCGGCGGGGTTCTTCGAGGGCTTCTTCAGCACAGCGGGTCAACGGCTGATCTATGACGAAGGTCTCCGCAGCGCGGTCGATTCCTGGCTCAAATCTCTCGACGAAGATGCTTTCATCGCGCACCTGCCGTTGCTGCGCCGCGTCTTTTCCAATCTGGACAGCATGGAGCGCCGGCGACTGATCGAAGCGGTTCTCGGCCGTGCCGCGCGCTTGCCGGCTGGCCTGACGCCGACGCCGAATGGCGGCGAGGCATGGCGCCGACACCTGGAACGGCTTGGACCATTGCTCATGGGAGGAAGCGGCAATGGATGACGAGGGCGAAATGAACGGGCCCGGCCGACTCACTGCAGATGCCGGAGGGGAGCGCCGCTGGCGCCTGGCGATCGGCGCCGATGACGAGGCGTCGGCGGCACTTTCCAGCGACGACAAACGACTTTCGGCGGCGCTCGATGCTCTCTACGGCGATGGTGCCAGCGCGGCGGCCAGTGACCCGCGCAAGCGGCGTGGCGGGCTTGGCCGCTCGGCACCGCGCGTTGCGCAATGGATGGGGGACATTCGCTCCTTCTTTCCCGCGCAGGTCGTTCAGATCGTCCAGAAGGACGCATTCGAACGGCTGGACCTGAAGCAGATGCTGATGGAGCCGGAGTTCCTCAAGGCGATCGAGGCGGACGTCAACCTGGTCGCCGACCTGATTTCGCTGCGTTCGGTCATGCCGGCCAAGACCAAGGACATCGCCCGCACGATCATCGTAAACATCGTCGCCAAGCTGATGCAGAAGCTGGAGCAGAAGACCGCCGAGGCGATACGCGGCGCGCTCGACCGATCGAAGCGCACCAACCGTCCGCGTGCCCGCGATATCGACTGGCAGCGCACCATCTCGGCGAACCTTCGCCACTACCAACCCGAGCACAAAACTATCGTGCCGGAGAAGTTGGTTGGTTTCATGCGCAAGCAGCGTCGGCTGGTCGACCTTGACGAAGTCGTTCTCTGCGTCGACCAGTCCGGCTCGATGGCAAGCTCGGTCGTCTACGCCTCGATCTTCGCGGCGGTGATGGCCTCGCTGCCGGTCGTGCGCACCAAGCTCGTCTGTTTCGATACGGCCATCGTCGACCTTACCGAAGAACTCAGCGATCCCGTCGAAGTGCTGTTCGGCGTGCAGCTTGGCGGCGGCACCGATATCAACCAGGCCGTCGCCTATTGCGCCGACCGTATCGAGCGGCCAACCAAGTCGCATCTGGTGCTGGTCACCGACCTCTACGAGGGCGGCAATAGCCAGGAGTTGCTGCGGCGGCTGGCGGCGCTGGTTCGATCCGGCGTCAATGTCGTCGTGCTTCTGGCACTGACCGACCAAGGCCGGCCCGGCTATGATCCGGCAATGGCAGGTTCGGTCGCAGCACTTGGCATTCCGGTCTTCGCCTGCACGCCGGATCTGTTTCCGGACATGATGGCGGCGGCATTGCGCCGCGAGGATATCGGCGCCTGGGCGGCGGGAGCCGACATCAAACTGGTTCGAGCCGAGGCCGAGGCGTCCAGGGCGGACGAGTGAGCCCATGTCACAGAAGGTTGCCGCGCTCCTGTCGCGGCTGGAAAAACGGCTGGACAGGTCAGCGATTGTGGCCGGCAGTTCCGCTATTTCATGTCCTTCAATCCCGCATGCGCCACGGCGATGCGAGCGGCAAGCGCGGCGTTGTTGCGGACCAGCGCGATGTTGGCCTTCAGGCTGCGGCCTTGCGAAAGCTCGTTGATGCGGGCGAGCAGGAACGGCGTCAGCTCCTTGCGTCCGATGCCGCGTTCTTCGGCTTCCGCCACCGCTGCCGTGATCGTGCCGTCGATGAAGGCCGGATCGAGCGCATCCACTTCCGGAATTGGGTTGGCGACGAGGATGCCTGTGCCCGAGCCGATCTGCTCGTGCAGCAGCATGGCCTGCGCAATGTCCTGCGGCGTATCGAGGCGGTGATCGGCTTTAAGTCCGCCGGAGCGCGTATAAAAAGCCGGAAAGTCGTCGCTCTGGTAGGCAATCACCGGCACGCGCTGGGTCTCCAGATATTCCAGCGTTTTTGCAATATCGAGGATCGATTTCACGCCGGCGCAGACGACGGTCGTGCCGGTCTGGCCGAGTTCGGTCAGGTCGGCCGAGATATCGAAACTGGCCTCGGCGCCACGATGCACGCCGCCGACGCCGCCGGTCGCGAAAATACCGATGCCGGCCAATGCAGCGATCCGCATCGTCGCCGAAACCGTGGTTCCGGCCGAGCCGCCGCCCACCATAATGGCGGCGAGGTCGCGCCCGGACGCCTTGACCACGTCCTTTGCCGCTGCCAGCTGCTCCAGTTCACGGTCATCGAGCCCGACCTTGATCCTGCCGGCAACCACCGCGATCGTGGCGGGCACGGCGCCATTCTCGCGCACCACGGTCTCGACGCTGCGGGCAGTCTCCAGATTGGCCGGATAGGGCATGCCGTGGGTGATGATCGTCGATTCCAGCGCCACCACCGCGCGGCCTTCACGAAGTGCTGCCGCGACTTCGTCGTTCAGATGGAGAAGGGAAGGTTTCATCGTCGTTCGCTTTCAGGGTTCGACTCGCGTTCAGGCGGGAATGCGGTACATGCCGGCGGTGAGGAAGCGCGGCGACAGATCGGGATGGACGCTGGATTCGCTCTCGGTGGTCAGCGTGGCGAGCAGCGCCCCGGTGCGCGCCGCGTCGAGCACGGGATCGCCCGAAAGCACCTTGTACATGGTGCCGGCAATCATTGCGTCGCCGGCTCCGGTGATGTCGACGGCGCGGGCCGGGACGGAACGCATCGTTGCCACGCCGCCTTCGGTCGCGACCCCAAATCCGTGCGCGCCCATGGTCACGATCACCTCGCTGGCGCCGGCCGCGCGCAGCGCCGCCGCTGCCTCTTTCGGCTTCAGCCGCTTGTCGGCATCGGTGATGCCAAGCATCGTATTGGCCTCGTCATGGTTGGTGAATAAGAGGTCGATGCCGGCCAGGTCCTTCGGCAGGCGCGCCGATTTCGGCGACGACACCGTGTCGACGGCGAGCTTGAAGCGCGCGCCCTGCTTTCGTGACATCAGCGCTGCGATCGTCGCGGCCGGCAGGTTGCAGTCGATGAACACCCAATTCGCCGAAGCCAGATGCGGCCAGAAACGGTCGAGACAGGAGGGCGAAAACAGATCGAAGATCTCCATGTCGGCGATGCCGAGCACGAGATCGTTGTTGAGATCGAGGATAGCCGCATATTCCGCCGTCGGCCGCTCCGTGGTGGTGATGACCTGGCTGACGTCGGCGCCGAGGTCGCGCAGATGCCGCACCAGCGAGCGGCCGGTCTCGTCGTCGCCGACGATCGAAACGAAGCTTATGTCGACGCCGAGGCGGACAAGGTTCTCGGCGACGTTGCGGGCGACGCCGCCGAAGCTGCGATAGCCGTCGACCGGGTTCGACGTCCCGAAGATCAGATCCTTCTTGGCGTGGTACTTGCGGTCGAGGACGGCGCCGCCGATGCAGATCATGCGCTTGGAGGCCGGCAAGACATAGCCGCGGCCAAGAATGTAGCCCTTGTTGACGAGCTGCACGATGTGGGCCGCGACGGTCGAGCGGGCAATTCCGAGCGCGGCCGCTATGTCCTGCTGGCCGGCGAACGGGTTCGCCGCGATGAGATCCAGCACTGCCCGTTCCTGTGCTCCAAGGTCGTCCATTGCCTCACCTCGGCCCGCGCGTTTCATGCTGAACTTTGACCAACAACAGATGATGTTGTCAACATTTGTTTGGCTGGCGAGCCTGTCGATGCCAGTCGCTGGTACTGGTCAACGCCTGGCGCCGCATCACATTACTTGTTGCCGATGACAAGAAGTTTGAAAGCACGCTCATGAGCGAACAGGAATTGATGTCGGAGTTGGAGCGGTTGGTTTCCGAGGATCGGAACCCGAGGACGATGGATATCGACCTGCTGCCGACCATCGATATCCTGCGCATGATCAATGACGAGGACAGCGGCGTTCCGGCCGCCGTCGAGAAGGTCATTCCGCAAATTGCTGCCGCCGTAGACCGGATCGTTAGTGCGTTTCAAAAAGGCGCGCGGCTTGTCTATATGGGCGCCGGCACGAGCGGCCGGCTGGGGGTCCTCGATGCCTCGGAATGTCCGCCGACATTTGGCGTGCCCGAGGACATGGTGCTCGGCCTGATCGCCGGCGGCCCCAAAGCGCTGGTGCGGGCTGTGGAAGGCGCCGAGGACGATCCGCAACAAGGCATCAAGGCACTGCAGGGCATCAAGTTGACCGCCGACGATGTGGTGGTCGGCATCGCGGTCAGCGGCCGCACACCCTACGTCATCGGCGGCTTGACCTATGCAAAGCAGGTCGGAGCAACGACGGTGGCGCTTTCCTGCAACCCCAGGTCAGTCATTGCCGACATTGCCGACATTGCCATCTCTCCGCTTGTCGGTCCAGAGGTTCTCGCCGGCTCGACCCGGTTGAAGTCGGGAACCGCGCAAAAGCTGGTTCTCAACATGCTGACGACAGCCAGCATGATCCGGATCGGCAAGAGCTATCAGAACCTGATGGTCGACCTCAATCCCAGCAACAAGAAGCTCGTCGCCAGGGCGGTCGGGATCGTCATGCAGACCACCGGCTGCACAGCGCAGCAGGCACGACGGGCGCTCGACCAGACCGGCAAGGACGTCAAGCTGGCGATACTGGTGACAATCACCGGGATGGGCATCGAAGAGGCACGCGAGGCGCTCGACAATGCGGGCGGTTTTTTGCGAAAGGCGATCGGCGAAAAGACGCTGTGAAGCTGTCTGGATACCGGTATACCAGTATCCAGGATGGACCGACTTCGACAAAGGCAAGGCATGGGACCTTGCTCACCAAACGGATCCATCCGACACATCCATTTCGACAGCGCGGGATTATCGAGATTCGCCCATCGGTCGGCGATCGCGTCAACGGAGCCTAACACGTGATGATTGCGAAAAGTGGTGAACCAATCTGGGCCGTCGGGCTGATGACCGGCACCGTGCTGGATGGCAATATCGATGTTGCGCTGATCAAGACCGACGGCGAGCGGATCGCGGATTTCGGCACCTACACACTGGCGCCCTACCCCGGATCGATCCGGACGCTGCTGGAGGAGACGCTGGATCAGGCCAGGGCGTGGAATTTTGCCGGACCGGAACCGGCGATCTTTCGCGAAGCCGAAGAAGCGCTGACGCGCGCCCAGTCTGCGGCCGTCAAGGACCTGGTCGAAAGCTACGGGCTGACGATGGCCGATATCGGCGTCGTCGGCTTCCACGGCCAGACCGTGCTGCATCGCGCCCCGCAAACCGGCCGGCTCGGCCAGACCCGCCAGCTCGGCGATGGGGCTTTGATGCATGCCATACTGGGGACGAAGGTCGCCTATGATTTCCGTTCGGCCGACATGCGGGCCGGCGGACAAGGGGCGCCGCTGTCGGCCGCCTATCATGCCGCGCTGCTGCGCGATGCCGATATCAGCGGCGACACGGCGGTGCTCAATCTCGGCGGCGTCGCCAACATCACTTGGTGGGACGGCAAGGACAATATCGTCGCTTTCGACACCGGACCGGCCAATGCGCCGCTGAACGATTTCATCAAGGCGAAAGGACTTGGCGACATGGATCGCGACGGTGCGCTGGCGCGGACCGGCACCGTCGACGAAGACCGGCTGGCCAAGCTCCTGCAGAATCCCTACCTGGCCAAGCCCTATCCAAAATCGCTGGACCGCTTCGATTTCGGCGCGGCCATGGCGGAGGGATTGAATGCTGAGGATGGCGCCGCGCTGCTGACGGCCTTCACCGCCGCAGCCGTCGGCAAGGCGCTCGACCTCCTGCCGCACCGGCCAAAGCGACTGGTGGTCAGCGGCGGCGGCCGCCACAACCCGACGATCATGGCCATGCTCGCCAGCCGCGCCGGCGTCGAAGCGGTGCCGGCGGAGGCGCTCGGCTGGAAGGGTGACGCGGTCGAGGCGGAGTGCTTTGCCTTCCTTGCGGTTCGCGTGCTCAGGGGCCTGCCGATCAGTTTTCCGACCACCACCGGTGTGCCACAGCCGATGCGCGGCGGACGCCTTGCCGGCTGATCAAGCCAGCAGTTTCTTCTGCAGGAAGACGCGGCTGCGGCCGACGGGAAAATCGGGAAGCGCGCCGAACAGCCGATACCCCTGACGCTCATAGGCGTTGACCGCCTGGGGATTGAACGTGTCGATCAAGGCGCCATGACAGCCGCGTGCGACGGCTTCCTGTTCGGCTGCGTCCAGCATCCTGCCGGCCATGCGCTGGCCGCGCAGTCGCTCATCAACCCAGAGCCATTGCACATAGAGCCAGCCCCAGGCGGTATATCCCGAGATGCCGCCGACAACCGCACGGTGCTCATCGCGCACGAACACGGCGAGCACCTTCCTGTTGGCCGGACCGACTTCGCTGTCGTTGAACGCGCTGAGCCGCTCCCCGAGAAAAGCGAGTTCTTTCGGCGAAGGGTCGGCGGTGGTTTCAAGCGTCATGTTCATCGCTTGTCCAGACAGGCTCACAGCCGGATACCCGTATACAGCGCTTCCGGACGCGTGGCACTTTCATTTGCATTTACCGAAGGAAAGGCGGGGAGCGCAAGCGCTGCCGCCGCGTGGCTCCGCGACTACACGGGCCGCGGCGAATGCCACGCCGCCGCCGAAGCGGCAACCAGCATGAGCAGCGCGGCGACCATTGCAGATGCCGCAAAGCCGAAGCTGGAATAAAGCGGTCCGAAGGCCGTGGTGCCGACAAACACCGCGAGATAGGTCACCGCGCTGTTCAAGCCCATGATCGTGCCGCGCCGCGCAGGATCGAGCGCCGAGAGGCGCATCACCAGGACGTTCAGCCCGAAATGATTGGCAAGGCCCCAGACTGCGACCATCGCGATGGTCAGATGGAAACTGCTGCCTGCCGCGGCGAGCGCGACATAGACGGCCGCGACGAGCAGATAGGCGAACGGCATGACACGTCGCGCGCCAAGCCGATCGATCACGCCGTCAAGCAGTGCCGCCATGCCGAAGCCGGCGCCATAAGCGAGCGCCGCCAAGCCGTTGGCGCTGACCGGCCGTCCCAAGCCATTGTGAAGGTGATCGCCAAGATAACCATAGACGCCGTAGAAGGCGGTCATGAAGGCGCCGCAGGCGACCAGGAGCGGCACTATGCCGGGAACGGCCAAAGCGCCGAGCGGCGTCGGCGCCGGGCCGCTT
Source organism: Mesorhizobium sp. WSM4817 (assembly GCF_055811135.1). Taxonomy (NCBI): domain Bacteria; kingdom Pseudomonadati; phylum Pseudomonadota; class Alphaproteobacteria; order Hyphomicrobiales; family Phyllobacteriaceae; genus Mesorhizobium; species Mesorhizobium sp. WSM4817. The sequence continues at coordinate 308,542 of NZ_JBVVQQ010000003.1, forward strand.
TTCCTGACATCGCCGAGCGAGGTCAGCGTAAGGCCGGTCAACGCGAGCGCCGCAAGCACCGCGACCGCCGCGAAAACGGCGCGCCAATGGACGAGGTCGGCAAGCACCGCCGACAATGAGACGCCGGCGACCATGCTCAGGGTCCAACCGGTCAGCACGACGCCGATGGTTCCGCTTTCGCGGCCAGGCGGCGCGATCGCAGCGGCGCTGGCATAGATTGCCGGCATGGCAACGCCGGCGGCGATGCCGGCGACAAGCTGGGCTGCAACCAGCGCCGTTACCGTCGGCGCGGCGGCGCTGGCGAGGAGCGCGACCGCCAGCAGCAGCAAGGCCCCTTGCAGCATGCGGCGGGCGCCGAGCCGATCGATATAGCGGGCCAGGAACAAGGCGCTTGCCGATGTGCCGAGGCCGAAGGCAGCGGACGCGATCATGACGGCCGGCACGCTCGTCGCAAACGACGCCGCCACCGCCGGTGCTATCGGACCGAGAACCAGCGAATTCGAGCCGATCACCGCGATGCATCCGGTGAGGAGATAGGCGAGCGCCGGGATAGGCGGCCTTGCCGTCAATGTTGCGACTTGATCACTGTTCGTCATAAGGCGATAATGGCCGTACTAAGTTCTGTATCAACAAGGAATTTCGCCATGGATGAAGAAACAGATGGCATTCTGCAGAACAGGCCCGCTGCCCGGGACGTCGACGCAACCGACCGAAAAATATTAGGCGTTCTGGTCGACGACGCCACGGTCAGCTATGCCGAGCTCGGTGATCGCGTCGGCCTGTCGCCGCCGGCCGCGCATGAACGGGTGAAGCGGCTTCGGCGCAGCGGCGCCATTCGCAACACTGCGGCGATCATCGATCCCAAGGCGGTGCGCAAGCCGCTGCTTGCCTTCGTGCACATCGACACCAAGGGCTGGGGAAAGACCCCCGAACTGATGGCGATTTCCGAGCATCCCGAAGTCGAGGAGATCCATTCGGTGGCCGGCGACACATGCATGCTGATCAAGGTCCGCACCGAGGACACAAGGGCGCTCGAAGGCCTGCTGTCGCGGCTTTACGAAACGCCTGGCGTGACCTCGACGCGAAGCTATGTGGTTCTGTCGACCTATCTCGAGCGGCCGGTGCAGCCCGGGATCACGACGGAATGGCCGGCGCCCCGGCACATGGCCAAGCCGCTGTATTAGCCGGAGCGCGAGTCGGGACGGTGTCCGGCTGGGCCCGGCCTGATCGCGGGCTTTGCCTGCAACGACGGCATCGTCATTAACCGATCGAGGCTCGTTACCGAGACGCCTTGTAAAGCTTGGATGCAATCTCGTACATTTCCTCAGGCGCGTAATCCGGTGTGAAAGCTGATGGCTCTCCCACCAACTCCTGGATCTTTCCGCCATCCGGCATTCCTTCGACAACCTCCAATTCACCTGGAGGATCGTCCGGGAGAGCCATTTCGCCATTGCCCCAGATCCCAGCTATCTCACGGTAATCTTCGGGACTGAATGTATAAAGGCGTCGGTGCGAGCCTTCCTCAAGATATTTCTGGCTCTCCGGGATGTTTGCCAGCGGAATGTTGGGCGTTGGAAGCATCTTCTCGATTTCGACACCCGTTATTTGTTTGAGCGCGAGGGCATAGGCGTGGGCATGCACCGATCCCCTTACCAACAGATATCCGCAGACCTCCCGTCCGGTCGGGTCCGACAAGGTTTCGTAGACCCGCAGTTTGTGAAGGCGGGCTCCGCATTCGAGGTGGAAATTGTGGAGGAGGTCAAAAATGACGTTGCCGGTCGTTGTAACGAAATCCTTGTTCCAGCTCAGGCCATTTGAATCGATCGGCACGGCGCCACCACCATGCGACAAAAATCCGGCAGCCAGTCTTGCGTCCTTCATCATATCGAACGGCGCGCCGGTGATATCTGTCGGACCTACCGTGTCAGCGCCGGGTTCATCAGGACCGTTCGCAAGCATCGACACCCCATTGCTGACCAATTCGACATGGCCAAGCTCTTCGGCGGTGATGGCCGCGACCAGGCTGTAGAACGGCCTCAACTTGCTCTTTGATCGGAAATTGAAGCTTTGGAAGAGGTAGTTACCGAGTGTGGACATTTCTCCGTATTTCCCGCCAAGCAACTCCTGGAGCGCTGAAGCGGCATTGACATCCTGTTGGGCCGGTGCCGGTAATTCGATCTGAAGCTTGTCGACGCGCAAAAACATGGTCTATCTCCGTTAGAGGAACGGACCTAACAGCACTTCGACGGTAATGTTCCCGCCTCTCAGAGGAGTATTTCTCCCGTCGACCGGGCTTTCCCAATTGATGCGTTGGCGACCTGAACGCTGCACATGCAGGCGGGCTAACTTTTTAGCTCATGCGGGAGCATGGCGGTGCCATCATCCCTATGGCACATGACACGCGACCGACTGGATGAGGCAGAACAATCTGTACCTCGCCGTCGGCGCTCTGGTTGTCGCAGTCCATCGCCTTGGGCATTTACGTTTTTTCGCGAGGAGACCAGCCAAAAGGCGTGGAACTTCGCATCGATGATCTGCGCACAAAAAGCTGACGCCGTCTCAACCAAGCTCCAAAGTCGTGATCGCAAAGACGCCGAACTGCGCGAGCTGCGGCGCTTTTCCCTTGTACATTCGAGCCGTTTCGAAGCCCGGTTGAAGGCCGGCGAACGACAGGAAAGCCGCAAAGCTTCCACTGGTCTCGGGGACGTCGAGATGGATATTTCCGGGTCCCGAGGCGTTGGCGAGCGCCGCGAACAGGCGGCTTGCCGCGTCCAGGCTGTTGGCAAAGAGCGGACCGATCTTGCAGCCGTCCCGGCAGCGGCGGGCGACGCCGTACCCCTTGATGGCGCCATCCCTGACGATCGCAAGCGCGACGTGCGGCGGGCGCAGCCAGTGTTCCAGGAAGGATTGCCGCGGAGCGGGAAAGAACCGGCTGTCGTAGTCCAGGACATCGGCTTCCGGGCCTATGACGCAAATATCGCTGTCGGCAGCTGCCGGAGCGTTCGGCGTGCCGACCAAGCGGATCGTCCGGTAGACCGGCGCAAAACCCATGCTGCGGTAGTTGGCCTGCTGTTCGACGACCCCATCGAGGCCGATCGTGCGGTCGCCGAGCCGCGCCATGCCAGCATCCCAGACCGCCTTGCCATGACCTTCTCCACGCCTGTCCGGCCGACAGATGTAGAGACCGATGAAGCCGAAATCGTCGCCATAGGCGACGGCCGAAATACCGGCCACCATCTCGCCATCGACAAAGGCGCCGATGAAGCCCTCTGGATCCGCCGCATGGAACGCCACGGCATCGCCAACACCGGGATTCCAGCCCTCCGCTGCCGCCCAGTCGACAAGGATTTTTACGTCTTCAAGTGCGAGCGTTCTGATCGTTCGGCGCATTGCCTCACTCGGCGGCTACGGTACCGGGGGCGAAGGACTTCAATGCGCCAAGATAGGGCTTTGCCAGCGGGTTTGCATAGGCGCCACGCTTGGACGTCGACAGGCCAAGCGCGATCAGTGCCTCGGCCTGCTTGACCGCGGCGCCGACGCCGTCGATGACCGGAACGCCGAACTCCCGCCGCAGCGCGGCGGCGAGATCGGCCATGCCGGCACAGCCAAGCACGATGGCCTCGGCGCGATCCTCGTCGAGCGCGCGCGCGATCTCGCCGCGCAGCTTCAGGATCGCATCAGAGGTTGGGTCTTCGAGCGCAAGAACCGGAATGTCGGCAGCGCGCACGCGTGCCCGTCCTGCCATGCCATAGCGCTGCACCAGCGCTTCGACCGGCACGCGCGAGCGCTCGGTCGTGGTGACGACGGTGAAGCGCTGGGCGATGAAAGAGGCCGTGCTGAGCGCTGCCTCGCAGATGCCGATGACCGGAATGTTGGCCATGGCGCGCGCCGCATCGAGGCCGGTGTCGTCGAAACAGGCGACGATCGCGGCCTGCGCGCCCGAGCGTTCGCCGGCGGCGATCTCGACCAGCAAGCCCGGCACGGCAAGCGCCTCGTCGTAGTAGCCTTCGATCGACACAGGTCCCATCGACGAGGTGACGGCGACGATGTCCGTTCCGGCGGCGGCGACGAGCCGCGCCGCCGCTGCAATGGTTTCGGTCATGCTGGCGGTGGTGTTCGGATTGACGACGAGGATCTGCACTGCGGTTCTCTCAAGCTCGCGGCCGACGGCCGCCGACATAGGCGATTGCGCCGAGCGTCGCCAAAATCACCAGGAAGGAAAATACCGTGGTCACGGTGCCCAGCGCATAGAGCACTGGCGTCGTCACATTCGTCGTCATGCCGTAGATTTCGAGCGGCAGCGTGTTGAACGTGCCCGAGGTCATCAGGGTGCGGGCGAACTCGTCATAGGACAGGGTGAAACCGAACAGGCCGACACCGATCAGGCTGGGCGCGATCATCGGCAGCACGACATGCGCGAAGGTCTGCCAGGAGGTCGCGCCCAAGTCCCGCGCGGCTTCCTCATAGGCCGGCGAAAACCGGTTGAAGACGGCGAACATGATCAGCACGCCGAAAGGCAAGGTCCAGGTCAGATGCGCACCAAAAGCAGAGGTGTACCAGGCGGGACGAAAGCCGATCTGCTGGAAGACGACGCCAATGCCGAGCGAGATGATGATCGACGGCACGACCAGGCTGGCGACTGCCAGATAGAACAATGCGGTGGCGCCGCGAAATTTTTGCCGAAAGGCAAGACCGGCAAGCAGCGACACGCCGACGGTGACGATCATCACCATCAGGCCAAGAATAAAGGAGCGTTTGAAGCTGCCGCCGAAATCACCGACCGCCTGGCGTTCGAACAGATTGGCGAACCAGTGCAGCGAAACGCCGTTCAGCGGAAAGGTCAGCCCGCCATTCTCGCCCTGGAAGGACAGGATCAGGATCGCCGAGAGCGGGCCGTAGAGAAACAGCACGAAAAGGGCGAAGAATGCCGCCAGCACGTAGAATTCAAGGGTGCGCTTGTCCCGGCTCATCGCCTCACAGCTCCTTGCGGATGTCGACGATGCGCAGGATGCCGGCGACCATCAGCAGCACCAGCACCAGCAGCACGACCGCGTTGGCGGCCGCTGCCGGATATTGCAGCAGCGACATCTGGTTCTTCATCATCAGCGCGACGGATGCGCTCTGTCCGCCGGACATCACCTGCACCGTCGAAAAGTCGGCCATCACCAGCGTGACGACGAAGATGGTGCCGATCGCCATGCCGGGCTTGGCAAGCGGGATGACGACGTTCCACAACACCTGCCAGCTGGACGCGCCGGCATCGCGCGCGGCCTCGATCAGCGACTTGTCGATGCGCATCAGCGTGTTGAAGATCGGCGTCACCATGAACAGCGTGTAGAGATGCACCATGGCCAGCACCACGGCGAATTCGGAATAGAGCAGCCATTCGATCGGCTTCGGGATCAGCCCGATCTCAACCAGCGTCGAGTTGACCAGGCCGTTGCGGCCAAGCACCGGAATCCACGAGATCATGCGGATGATGTTGGAGGTCAGGAACGGCACCGTGCAGACCAGGAACAGCACCATCTGCATGGCGGTGGTCCTGATATGGAAGGCGAGGAAATAGGCGACCCAGAAGCCGACGAACAGCGTCAGTGCCCAGACGATACCAGCGTATTTCAGCGTGTTCAGATAGGTTTTCCAGGTCACCCACGAGCCGAGCGTGTCGGCGTAGTTGATGGTCAGGAAATCCGGATACATCGCCGCGAAATCGTAATCCCAGAAGGAGACCACGGCGATCATCAGGATCGGCAGCAAAAGGAACGCGCCGAGGATCAGCGCCAGCGGCGCCGCCTGGAGATAGGGGACGAAGCGGGCGACCGAGACGCGGCGGCGTCTGGCCGGTTTGGCGGCGATCATTCCAGGACGTTCGAGCACTGCTGTCATCAACATCTCGGTAGGCTGCGAGGCGGCCGGAGCTGCGTCCCTTCTCCCCTTGTGGGAGAAGGTGGATTGGCGCGCAGCGGCAAGACGGATGAGGGGTGTTGGAAGAAACTCAGCGTTGGCGATCCGTCCAACACCCCTCATCCGACCGAGCTTCGCTCGGCGACCTTCTCCCACAAGGGGAGAAGGCAAGAAGGCACTACGCCGCGATGAATTCGTTCCAGCGCCTCACCATGTAGCGGTCCTCGTCCATGACCGAGTTCCAGCAGGCGACCTTGCCCATGCGCTGGACGAAGGAGCCGCCGTCACGCACCGCGCCTGCCTTCTCCATGATCTTGCCGTCCGGCGCCATGATGTCGCCCTTGGCCGGCTTGCCGTCGACCCAGTAGCCCCATTCGTCCTCGGACATGAACTGCTTGGCCGTATCCATGGCGGCCGAGTAGTAGCCCTGGCGGTTGAGGTAGGCGCCGACCCAGCCGGAGAGGTACCAGTTGATGTATTCGTAAGCGGCGTCGAGTTCGGCGCCCTTGAGGTGCGCCGCCAGGCCAAGGCCGCCGCCCCACGAGCGATAGCCTTCCTTGAGCGGCTGGTACTTGCAGGCGATGCCCTTGGAGCGCACCGCAGCGACGGCCGGCGACCACATCGACTGGATAACCACTTCGCCCGAAGCCATCAAATTAACGCTCTCGTCGAACGATTTCCAGAACGCCCGGAACTGGCCGTCCTGCTTGGCCTTGATCAGGAAGTCGATGGTCTTGTCGATCTCCTCCTTGGTCATGTTGCCCTTGTCGGCATATTTGATGTTGCCCATGGCTTCCATGATCATCGCCGCATCCATGATGCCGATTGACGGGATGTTGAGGATGGCGGCCTTGCCCTTGAAGGCCGGATCCATGATGTCGGCCCAGGTGGTGATGTCGCGGCCGACAAGGTCGGGGCGGATGCCGAGCGTATCGGCGTTGTAGATGGTCGGAACCATCGTCATCCACTGGGTCGGCTGCTTGGCGAAGGTCTTGGCGTCCTGCGCCTCGACGAAGCCGACCGTATGCGGCGCGGTGCCCTGGGCGATGACGCTGTCGGGCGTCAGCTTGCCGGTGATGAACAGCGGTACGATCTTGTCGTAATATTTCAGCTTCTTGACATCCATCGGCTGCATCACGCCGGACGGATAGACCTTCTTGGCGATCCAGTATTCGATGTCGGCGATGTCGTAGCTGTCCGGCTGGGTCACCGCGCGCTGGGCGGCGGCGTCGGAATCGGTCGCAGTCATTTCCAGCGTGATGCCGAGGTCGGCCTTGCACTTGTCCGCAATGGCGTTGAGGTTCGACACGCCGGTGCCGAACTGGCGCAGCGTGATCGGGTTCTGCGCCCAGATCGTCGGGAACCCGGTGATGGCACCCGAACCGGCGGCAAGACCGACGGCGGCAGCACCGGTCTTGAGCAGCGAGCGGCGGGAAATTCCTGTCTTGTTGTCGGTGGTGTTGGTCATGTCAGTTCCCCTGTTTTGATTGATGGCTCTGGTTCAGGAATCGAGACGACCAAGGACGATCGCGTCCTCGGCGTCCCAGGCGATCGGCACCGCGTCACCGACGGCGACCGGCTTGGCGAAGAAGCTGGTGTCGTCGACGATGACGGTAAAATCCTCAATGCCGGCGCCATTGACCGAGAGTTTTACGGTAGAGCCGCGGTATTCGACGTTGGAAGCGATGCCGGTGAAGCCGAGCCCCGTGGCCACTGGGTCGCCGATCCGCACATGGTCGGTGCGAATGGCGATATCGATCGGCTCGCCGATCGCCCTGCCCTGCCCGCTGGCCGCAAGCGAGGCCCCACCCGGCACATCGAAGACAACCATGCCGTCGCGGCTGCCGCTGACGCGGCCGGAGACGACGTTGTGATCGCCCATGAAGCGGGCGACGAACGCGGTGGCCGGCCGCTCGAAGACGATGCGCGGATGCGCCGCCTGCTCGATACGGCCGTCATTCATGACCACGATCAGGTCGGCGAGCGCCATCGCCTCCTCCTGGCTGTGGGTGACGTGGACGAAAGTGATGCCGAGCGACGTCTGCAGCTTCTTCAGTTCCGCCCGCATGCGGATCTTCAGGAATGGATCGAGTGCCGATAGTGGCTCGTCGAGCAGCAGCGCTTCGGGGTCGGTGATCAGGGCGCGGGCCAGAGCGACGCGTTGCTGCTGTCCGCCCGAAAGCTGCGCCGGGCGGCGGCCGGCGTAGCCCTCCATCTGCATCAGCTTCAGCATATCGAGCGCCCTGGCGCGGCGCTCTTCCTTGCCGACGCCCTTCATCTTGAGGCTGAACGCAACATTGTCGACCAGGTCGAGATGCGGAAACAGCGCGTAGGACTGGAACATCATGGCGGTGCCGCGCCTGGCCGGCGGCAAGTCGGTGACCACCGTGTTGCCGAGACGCACGTCGCCGCTCGATATGCTCTCATGTCCGGCAATCATGCGCAGCGTCGAGGTCTTGCCGCAGCCGGACGGCCCGAGTAGGCAGCAATAGGTTCCCGCGGGGATTTTCAAGCTGATGTCTTCGACGGCAGTCGTTGCGCCATAGATCTTCGAAACGGACACGATGTCGATTTCGGCGGCTTTGGACATCCGGCTTCCTCTCTAAATCAACTTAAGCAAAGCATCATGCATGCCAGTTGCCCTAGATCGGCCTCAAACGATTGATTCCTTGGGAAAATCAGAATTGCCTCCGGCCGCCCCTCGAAATGGCATGCCTACGAATGCACAAATTATAGGCGATCGCTGGCGATTCCCGCAAAAATCGTATGCAATCTTTTCCGGCATCGTATTCACTTTGCCCCTCGTGCAAGCGACCCGGTTCAGGGTAGAAAGGCGCAGGGACCACCATCATGAATATAGCCGACCAGACTTTCCCTGCTGTCGACAGTGCCAACGAGGATCGCGCCCAGGCGATCCGCGACCAGTTGCGCGACGCGATCGTCGATCGCCGGCTGGCGCCCGGAACCAAGCTGTCGGAAGGCGAGGTCGGCACTTTATTCGATGTCAGCCGCACCGTGGCGCGCGCGGCGCTGCAGATGCTCTCCTTCGAAGGCCTGGTGCGGACCGAGCGCAATCGTGGCGCCTTCGTCGCCAACCCGTCGCCGGAGGAAGCGCGTCAGGTCTTCGCTTCGCGCCGGCTGATCGAGCCCGGCATAGCGATTGCCGCAGCCGGGCGGATGACGCCGGACCATGTCGCTGCCTTCAAGGCGCAGCTCGATGAAGAGGGCCGCTTCATTGCCGAACGCGGACCAAATGCAAGACGCTCGGAAATCAAGGCTTCGGGCGATTTTCACCTGCTGCTGGCTTCGGTTGCCGGAAACGCCATCCTCCAGCGCTTCATGGAAGAACTGGTGGCGCGGTCATCGCTGGTGATCGCGCTCTATGGCCGCTCGGGCGTCTCGAGCTGCGGCCATAGCGAACACATGAATATCCTGGAGGCGCTGGAAAATGGCAATTCCGAACGCGCCAGCGCACTGATGCTGCACCACATCGACCATATCGAGGCCGACCTCGATCTGCGCGTCAGGAGCGGTCCGGCGCTCAGACAGGCGCTCGAGTTCTGACGCTCATGATGACCGCAGGGACGCGATAACCGCGTCCCTCAAAGCCGCTCGGCCCGGATCTTCAGGATCTGGTAAAGCAAATCGCGGATGCGCTGCAGCCTCATCGACAATTTCTGGCTCATCTGCATTCCAGTTCTGTTTGCCGACTGCCTGCGTTTTTGATCGCCTCACTCACAAACTTTGGGCCGCCATGGCCATTCCAACCAGCGAGGTGGCGAACCCCGCAGTGCGGACCGTCGTCGGCCAACGAGCCAGCTTGACAGCGGACAGAATGCCGATCGCATGCAGCATCGACGTGGCGAGCACGAAGCCAGCTGCGTAGGCGATGCTGTCGGCGTTCCCGGGGATCTCGAGGCCGTGGGCGTTGCCGTGGAAGAGGCCGAACAGGGCCGTCAGCGCCGCGGCGGTGGCCAGCGGCAGCGGCCTGGCGAGGCCGACCACGGCGCCGAAGACCACGAGCGACAGCGCGATGCCGGTTTCAAGCGAAGGCAGGCCGATGCCGGCCATGCCGAGAAAGGCCCCTGCGACCATGGCCGAGACAAAGAACAGCGGCACATGGACAATGCTGCGCCCGCCGGCACGGGCGCCGATGATGCCGACTGCGACCATTGCGAGCAGATGATCCATGCCGAACAGCGGATGTTCAAGGCCGGCGAAAAAGCCGTGGACGTGAGCGCCGCCGCTATGGGCAAACGCCAGCGACGGTGTGAGGGCGGCGAGAGCTGAAAGGATGCCAAGTCTTGCAAATGTCTTCATGCTTGCGAAAGTTTTCATGGTTGCACCTGTTTGATGAGAATGACGGGTTCTGGTTTCAGTGCCCGGGGACGGTGAATTGCGAAGCGGCGGAACGGTCCGCAAGGGCGCGCGCCGCGGCGAAGCCGAGCGGCTTTTGCTCAGCGCCGTCGTGATAGATGAAAGCGAGACGTCGGCGGTGCGATGTCAGGCGCGCCGGCAGCGGATGATAGGCGACGCCGGTGCCGCCGACGAGCGGCATGACCGCGCCGACGTCGACCAGATCCTCGGTTTCGACGCGCAAGAGATGAAGCCGCACGCCGTTGGCCATCTCGCCGACAAAGGGTATGCCGGCCAGGCGCAGAAAGCTGGATGGGTCCGGCGCCCGCGCAAAGCCTTCGAGGAAGGCGGTTTCGACAAGGTCGAGGTCGACCGATGCGGGATCAACCGGCGGCTCGTGAGCCTGGTCCGGCAGATGCGGCGTCTGCCATTGCAGCGGCTTGCCAGCGGGCCCATTGTGGCCGGGGGCGTGCGGATGGTCATGATGACCGTTCGGCCCGTGATGATTGTGGCCGCCGTCATGGCCATGACTGTGGTGATGATCGTCGTGCATGGTCAGAAACTCACCGGTTTGTCGATGATCGATTTGTGCTTGCCGAGATTGCCGTGGGCGACCATCGAGCCAAGCGCCTCGACGACGACGCGCACGCCGAACAGCGCGGTGATGTCCGACGTGTCGTAGGGCGGCGAGACCTCGACCACTTCCAGGCCGCAAATGCCGGGTGCGGTCACCAGCCCAAGCAGCTTGAGCGCCTCGCGCGGCAGGAAGCCGCCCGGCTCAGGCCAGCCCGTGCCGGGCACGAAACCGCAATCGAGGCTGTCGACGTCGAAAGAGATGTAGACGGCGTCGGTGTCCTTCCATGCGAGCTCGAGCGCGATTTCCGCCGCCTTCTCAAGCCCCATCTGCTCGATGTCGGCAATGGTCAGCACGTTGGTGCCGCGTTTTCTCGCCTCGGCGACGCCGTAGCGCGGGACCTGCCAGCCGCCGATGCCGAGCTGCACGAGATTGGTCGCCGAGACGTTCGGCAGGTTGGTCGCCCAGTACCAGGGCGTGGTGTGCATGCGCTCGTCGAGATCCTTTTCCTGGATGTCGATATGGCGGTCGAAATGGATGATGCCGATGCGCTTCGAGGTCACATCGGCGATGCCGCGCACGCAAGGGAAACCGATCGAGTGGTCGCCGCCCAGCATGATCGGAAGCGCGCCGGACGAAGCGACATGGCTGACGCCCTTGGTGATCTGGTCGAAGCTCTTTTCCAGGTTGGCGGGAATGGTGAAGACGTCGCCGGCGTCGCACAGCGTCATCTGCTCGCGCAAATCGACGCCGAGCTCGTAATTGTACGGCGTGTACAGCGCCGAGATGCGGCGAATGCCTTGCGGCCCGAAGCGGGTTCCCGGCCGGTAAGTGGTGCCGCTGTCGAAAGGAATGCCGATGACGGCAGCATCATATTTGCCGACGTCGCGGACGTTCTCGACATAGGGCGCCTTGAGAAAGGTGTTGATGCCGGCGAAATGCGGCAACTCGCCGCGCGCGAATGTCGGGATCGACTTGTCGACGATCGACTCCGACCCTGGCAGGCCCATGTCGAGCGCCCATTGCTGCTCCTTGCGCCAGCCGCTTTCCGGCAGCTTGCCCTCGGCCTCGATAGATTTCCAGCCCTGCGTGCCGCGGGCGTCGAAATCGGGGTGGTGAAAACGCTCCCTGGCCGCCCGGGCGACGAGCCCTGCACGGCGGTGGCTGCGTTCGGGGATATCTCTGGACATTCAAACTCTCCGTTACGACGCCGTCGTCGCCGTTGCTGTATCCGGCCGGGTCGTCCCAACCATCGCGGCCACCTTGGCCAAGTGATGAGAGGAAGCCCGGGTCTTGCGATCGAGCTTCAAATCGTAGGTGATCGTCGCGCCGTAAGCCGACGGGAACTGCGGATCGTGGCGCACCTTGTCGAAGACCAGCACACGGGTGCCGAGCTTGAAGGCCTCGCCGATATCGTGGGTGACCATCACCACCGTCATGCCATGCTCGGTCCAGAGCTCGGTCAGCAGGTCGTGCATCTCGACGCGGATGCCCGGATCGAGCGCCCCGAACGGCTCGTCGAGAAGCAGGATCTGCGGCCGGCCGAGCAAGGTCTGCGCAATCGCCAGCCGCTGCTGCATGCCGCCGGAGAGCGATGCCGGATAGAGGTCGCGCGCATGGGCGAGGCCAACCCGCGCCAGCATGGCCTCGGCCTGTTGCCTGGCGTTTCTGCGCCTGGCGCCGAAGACGCGGCCAAACGGCCCGCCCGAGCGAAAGTCTTCGACCAGCAGCAGGTTCTGGATGGCGGTCAGATGCGGAAACACCGAATAGCGCTGAAAGACGATGCCGCGCTGCGGCGTCGGCTCGGGCACGATCGGACCATCGCCGACGATGACGACGCCGCTGCTCTGCTGCTCCTGGCCGAGCAGAATGCGCAGGAACGTCGATTTTCCGCAGCCGCTGGCGCCGACCAGCGACAGGAATTCGCCGGCTTCGGCGGTGACGTTGACCCGCTCGAGCACGCGGGCATCGCCATAACTCTTTTCCAGCCCGTGAACGACGATGCGGATCATCTGGCCTCCACCGGATGCGCCCAAGGGGAGATTGCCCGCGACAGCCGCACCAGCAGCCAGTCGGTGATCACGGCAAGCAGCGTGATCCAGGCGACATAGGGCAGGATGACGTCCATCGAGAGATAGCGGCGGACGAGGAAGATGCGGTAACCCAGCCCTTCGGTCGAGGCGATGGCTTCGGCGGCGATCAGGAACAGCCAGGCCGGCCCGAGCGCCAGCCGCACGCAAGTGATGAGGCGCGGCATGATCTGCGGCAGCACCAGCCGCAAGACCGTGGTCCAGCTGTTGCCGCCAAGCGTCTGCGCCTTGGCCACCAACTCTGGTGGCAACTCCACCACCCGGTTGGCGATGTCGCGCACCATCACCGGCGCGACGCCAAGAGCAATCAGCGTGATCTTGGCCGTTTCGCCGAGGCCGAGCGCGATGAACAGGATCGGCAGCAACGCCAGCGGAGGGATGACGCAAACGACGGTGACGAAGGGCAGCAGGAAGGCCCGCACCCGCGGGATGAAGCCGATGGCAATGCCGAGCGAAAGCGCGGCGACCGTCGCCACGCCCACGCCCGCGAACAGCCTGAGGAGGCTGGCATAGGTGTCGACCCACAGGATGAGGTCGCCGGAGCGCTTGTCAGGCACCGTGGCAAGGTCAAGAAAGGCCGACCACATCTGTGGCGGCGAAGGCAGCAGCTTGTCGCTGGGATTGACCGCCAGCCGTTGCGCCGAGGCGATCAGATAGGCAATCGCCACGAACAGGAACGGCAAGCCGCCGAGGAACAAGGCGCCGCCGCGCGAAACCTTCGCATTGATCATACGAAGGCGCACCCTCGGCCTTGGCCGGGAAGGGCGCGCAATGCCCTCACCGCCCGTCGCGGAGGCTTCATCCCTGGCGCTCATTCCCTTGGCCAGCATGTCGGGTCAGGGCGTTGCGGTTGCCGCCTCGGCCATGAAGGCTGGATCGAAACGCAGCTTGACGTTGTTGGCGTCGCCCAGCGTCGATCCGTCGGCAAAGCTCATGCCGACCACGTCGACGCTCGTCGCGTTGGTGCCAAGAATGCCATGGCTGAACAGGAAGTTGCGGACCAGATCCATCGTCTTCGGCAATTCGGCGCCGTTGGCGAAGTCGACCGCCTTGGCAGGATCGTAGAACATTGCCGTCGAGGCAAGCTGCGCGTCGAAGCCGGCGAGGTCGGTGCCGGATGCCTTGGCCATCTCCTCCTTGGCTGCCTTGCCTTCCGGCCTGTCGGAGTTCATCAGTTCCATCACCTCGTACCATGCGCCGACAAGCGCCTTGCCCAATGCCGGATTGTCCTTAAGCGTCTCGGTGTTGACGACCATCATGTCGATGATCTCACCGGGAATCTGCGCGGAATCGAAAACCTTGTGCGCACCCGGCATGGCGACGATCTCGGAAACCAGCGGGTTCCAGGTAACGACCGAGGTGACGTCGCTGGTGCCATAGGCGGCGACCATGTCGGCGTCGGACGTGTTGACGACGGTAATGTCCTTCTCGGCGAGCTTGACCGTGTCCAGCGCCCGCGCCAGCAGGTAATGCGAGACGGAGAGCTCGACGAGGTTGACCTTCTGGCCGGCAATGTCGGCGAGCGCTGCCTTGTCCTTGAGGATCACCGCATCATTGCCGTTGGAGAAGTCGCCGATGATCAAGGCGGTGGTGTCGACGCCGCCGCCAGCGGGGATCGACAGCGCGTCCATGTTGGTCATCGAACAGCCGTCGAAACCGCCGGCGGTGTACTGGTTGATGCTTTCGACATAGTCGTTGATGCGGGTGATCTCGACATTGATGCCGTTTTTGTCGGCCCATTTCTTCATGATGCCGCTGTCGGAGAGATAGCCCCACGGCATCCAGCCGACATAGATCGACCAGCATATCTTGAAGTCTTTCTTGGGCGCCGCGCCGGCGGCGGAAACGATGGGAAGGCTGAGTGATGCGGCTAGGATGATTGCGGCCAGCTTGCGAAGCATTGCGTACCCCTGTTCGCGATCCGGATTGCGACCGGACTTGATGTTGGGGTTTGCGAGCGCGTATCCGGGAGAGGTTCGCGCCAGCAAACCCGTGCAGGGTTCTCCCGGGATTTTGGCCCGCCGTGTTCCGCCGGATGCCTCAGTGCATCCCTGGCGGTCGCATCTCTTGGACCAGCACCGCTTTGTCGCGGCCGGAACCCTAGACGCTCTGCACACCATCTACGAAGCAAGGAGCATGCCAAAGCCGAATTATGCCAAATGCCCGGCATTTGTGGAACTGTGCGGCTTCGAGATTTGCCCGAGTGACGCGAAAATCATCGCATCGCCGACGGATTGGGCAGTTTGCCTGATTGCTGCTAGGGGTCATCTCACGTCATTCCCCCAAAACACACGGCCCCGAGATTGCTTGGTTTTCTCGTCCAGTTGTGCGGGACTGGACTTGATGCCGTTAGCAACTCCCCTTCCCTGCCCCCAACACCCGGGTCCTCTCTGGGAGGCATACGGGTGCCGGATCCACCCGTGAGCGGACAGCCCGCTCCTACCTGCTCTTTTGCTCGATGCAATACGCCTTGTTCTGCTCGAACAATCGTTGGTCCGGATACCGCGCGAGGCCCTCGTCGTAGATCGCAATCGCCCCGTCCCAGTCCTTCTTTTCTATGAACCTCCTCGCCCACCGGTCGTACGCGAACACTGCGAGCCTCTCCACGTCCGCCTCCCCTTCCGCGAGGTCCTTCAGCCTCTCGAGCACAGCGAGCGCCTCCTCGTGTTTGTTGTCCCGCACGAGAGCGTTCACATTGTTGTTCAGGTAGTTCTTAGACGATCGCGCTACGTTCTGCAGGCCCGGGAACCTCTGCTTCAACGCTCGCAGAACTTCCACGGCCTTGTCCGGCCCCTGCCCAGCGGCCACTTCCTTCGCCCATTCTTGCGCGAACCACCCGATGTTCCCGTGAAGCTTTTCCATCGCGGGGAACCGCCCGAGACCCGCCTCGTAGACGTCTGCCGCCTTCTCCCACTGGCCGTCCTGCATGTAACGCTTGGCCCAGCCGTCGTATGCCGCGAAGTAGAGCTCCTGCGCCTCGTTTCCCGGCAGGAACTCCTTCCCTTGGTCCACGGCCGCGAGCGCGGCCTCGAACTTCCCGTTTCCAATCAAGTCATGGACTACACGGGCCACCCCTTGGCCGCCGGACTTCCCGATCGACTCGACTCCAGGGAACTTCGCCGCGAGGACCTTCGCGACCGCGGCGGCCGCCGGGGCTCCGCCCTTCGTGTAGGCGGCTTTCGTCCACTCCTGGCCCAGGTACGCGACGTTCTGCTTGAGCATGCCCGCGTCGGGATATCGCGCGAGCGCCTTCAGGTACACGTCCGCTGCCTCCTCCCACGCGCCGGCCTCCATGCGCTTCCTCGCCCAGAAGTCGTACACGTACAGGTACGTCTGCTCCGCGTCGCTATCCTCCAGCAGCTGCCGCCCCTTCTCCAAGGCCGCGAGCGCCTCCTCGTACTTCCCCTCCTCGACGCGCGCGTTTACGGGCCGTTGCAGTTCATTCCCGCCACTCTTCGACAGGCCCGTCAGCCCCGGAAACCGCTCCGCCATCAACTTCATCACCTCGGCCGCCGCGTTCGCGCCGCCCTTCGCGTAGGCGGCTTTCGTCCACTCCTGCGCAAGATACGCCACGTTGCCCTTGAACAGCCCCTCGCCCGGGTACGCCGCGAACCCCTTCACGTACACATCCGCCGCCATTTCCCACCGACCGTCCTTCATGTGGCGCTTCGCCCAGTCGTCGTAGACGTAAAGCGACGCCTCGCGGACGCCCGCTGTGTCTTTCATCAAATCCTTGGCCCCCTGGATCGCCGCGAGCGCCTCCTCGAACTTCCCCGCGTCGGCCAACCCGAACGCCATCCGGCGTACGTGGCTGTCCGCCGCCGAAGTCACGTGCTCGTTGCCGGGGAAGCGCGCCACGAAACCGCGCAGTGCCCCAAGTGCCCTCGCCTCACCCTCCTTCTTGGCCAGCGCGGCGGACCACTCCTGCCCGAAGTAGCCGAGCCACTTCTCGAGCTCCTTGCGCGGCTCGCCCGCGAGCGCCTCGAAGCCCGGCACGGCCGCCGCGAGCGCGTCCTCCCACCGGCCCTCCCGCATCCGTATGTCCGCCGGCCGGATGTACACGAGCGATTGCATCCCCTCGAACCCCCCGCTGGGCACCGCGGCGGCCGCTCGCTCGAGGATGGCGAGCGCCTCGGACGGCTTGCCGGCGTCCACCGCGCTGAGCGCCCACTGGCTCCAAACAGCCGAATGGTTATTGACGAGCGCCGCGTCCTTCGGCGCCAGCGCGAGGCCGGTCGTCACGACTTCCAGGGCCTCCTGGAACTTGCCGTCGCGCGAAAGCTCCGCTCCCCAGTTCGCGAGCACGGCCAGCGCGTTCTTCACCGCCGAGCCGAACTCGGGGTCGAGGCTCATCGCCCGGAAATTCGCCACGAGCGCCTCGTGGTAGCGCTTCGCCTCCGAGAGCAACACGCCCTGGTTGTAGTAGATGATCGCCGCCAGCCCCGCCTCCTCGACCTCTCGGCGCTGGTCGCGGTGCGCGTCGGGGATGTAGCGGAAGCCCGTCATCTGCTCGAACTTGGCGATGGCGGCCTTGTCCCTAGCGGGGTTGAACCCCTTGGCGTTCGTTGTCTCCACGTCCATGTGCCGCGTGCCGTCGTAGAGGATCGAGAACGCGTGGTCGGGCACCTCGATCGCGCGCACGTCCAGCCCGAGCCGCAGCGCGAGCACGTTGTAGAGCACGGCGGACGACACGCAATTGAACGTACCCGTGTCGAAGATCACCGAGAGGCCGGTCTGGCGCGCCACGTAGCCCTTCGAAATCGGGCCCTTGTGGAGCCACTCGAGGAGCGCCTCGCCCTTGGCCGCGGGAGTGCGCGTGTTCGCCACCGCCGCGCGGGCCTGCTGCTCCAACGCGTCCAGGCGCTTCAGGTACTCCTTCCTTTTTCCCGCGTCGACTACGCCCGACGCCAGCAGCGCGGCCTCGGCGAACTCCACGGGCGTCAAGCGCCCCGCCTTCGCCTTCGCGAACATCGCCTTCTCGTCGTCGGAGACCGCCAGCTTGAGCGACGTCGTCTTCTCGAGGCGCGTGAGCACGTCGAAGGCCTTCGCCGGAGACTCGGCGAACGCGTAGTGGCTCTTCGGCTCACCCTCCCGACCGATAACCTCCACTTCCGCTGCCGCTACCTTGCGCGCCCCGGGCTGCGGCGCGAGCCGCACGATGATCCAGCGCGCCGCGGTGGTGGGGAACTCGAACGTCTGCGGCTTGCCCTCCGCCGCAAGCGGGTCAGTGCGAAGGGACCGGAACCCGGCGTGCGCCGACGCCGTCGAGACGAGGATCTCCACGCGAACTGCCGCGCTGCCCGAGCCCTCCGGCAGCGTGACCCTGATCCCCTCCGGCGCCACAACGCCTCCACCGAACGTGAACGTGACGTCCAGCGGTGTGGCTTCCGTCGCGTCGATCTCCGCGACCGTCTTCGCGTCGCCGTCTGTCAACCGCGCGATCGCAGTCACGTCGGCGGGAGAAGTGGTCGATTCGACCTTCGCCGAGGTGAGCCGCAGCAGGTTCAACGGTTCTTCGTCGACGGCGAACCCAGCCCGCGCCTCCAGGAGAATCGCGGCCACGGTGAGGCCGGCGAGCGCAGTTGATCGAAGCGACTTCCACTTCATGGCCTATCCTCCACATGGCTCACACCCTCCGGGATTCCTTGCGGGTTATCCCATCGTCAGAAGCGCTGCCGAGAGCATCCTGATGTCTAGGCCATGGCCTGCTCGGCGTGACTTTTGTCATCGCCGCCGCCGATTTGAGATCGAAGACGGGCTGATGTTGGGGACCGATTGCCACGTGGCATTCCACTACTCGTGACGTTGCAACTGGCGCGCGCTGAGATAGAAATCTCTGTGCGGCGAGACGCCGGGCAGCGCAACTAAGGCATCGATGACGGCTAAGACCAAATCCGACAGATTTCGCCGACTCTTGTCTCACGGCTTTTTTGCGCCTGAGCTGCCTCCGTGCTTCGTGTCCGATGATATAGCACGATTTTCGACGTCGCCCGTATAGGCGCGGAAAGCTTCAAGCAGTTGCTGCAGTCCCATGGGGCTCACGCCGGGATGGCGTGCCGCGAGGTCGACATCGAGGCGCGAAGCGGCCATTCGCTACACGCAAGACATAGGTCGCCTCGGGGTCAAAACGGTATTCCGTTTTCGGGTACCACGCGTCAGGTTTTGTCCATTAGGAAGACACTCCGATCGAAACCGTCGCCGGTTTCATCGGGTCGGCCGCAGCAAAGACGGCGCTCGCCTCGCTGACGATGGAGACGTGATCCTTGGCTGCTTGTCCTGCGGCGGCGCCGTCACCGCGCATGATTGCGGTAACGATGACGTCATGCTCCTGCCAGGATTTGGCCAGGCGGCCCGGCAGCATGAATTGCGCGCGCCGGAACGGCGCCAGCCGGCTGCGTGTCATGACGGTCAGTTCATAGATGTGCTTGCTGTGCGCGCCGCGATAGAGCCGCGTGTGGAACTCGGTGTTGAAATACTCGTAGTCCTCCTCCGCACCCAATTGCACGAGGCGCGCCGATGCCTGGTGCTCGATTTCGAGCGCGCGGCGTTCGCCAGCGGTCATGCGCTCGGCCGAGAACCGCGCGCAGATCGCTTCAAGCTCGGCCATGCTCTCGAACATCGAGGCAAGATGCTCCTGCGTCACCACGGCGACGGTAGCGCCACGGTTGGGCCGCCTTTCAACCAGCCCCATGGCGCTCAGCCGGCCAAGCGCCTCCCTGACGGGGGTGCGCGACACATCGAAACGGGCAGCAAGCGAGGCCTCGTCGAGCTTTTCGCCGGGGCGCAGGAAGCCGGTGACGATCCGGTCACCGATCGCCCTCACCATCTGATCGACGGTCGTGCCCGACCTGATCAAGCTGCGCTTCCCCGACAATTCTCCTCCGTCCAGTCTTTTTCGCGGCCGTGCGGCAAGTGGCTCGCCGGAAGTTTCGACTCGGGCGCGTCCTCTATGCCTCAATTTTAATCTGGATGTCAAACTGGCTAATTGAATGGCAAAAAGTGTATGCAATTGCCTTTCGCTTGAGCACGGCTAATTAGCCAGCCAACTGATTTAATTGGATAAAATCCAGCTTTTGAACTGGCACGGCGATTGCATGCACTTGTACGAGAAGGGGATTAATCGACCCGGAAACGGTTCAACAGGGAGCATTCACATGACCGAGAGATTCATGCTTAGCCGCCGCGATCTGCTCAAGACCTCCGCCGCCGGAGCGGCGCTCGGCCTGGCCTCGGCGTCATTCCCGATCAGCAGGGCGTTCGCCGCTGCCGTCACTGTCGGCTTCATCTATGTCGGGCCGAAGGACGACTACGGCTATAACCAGGCGCATGCCGAGGGTGCCGCCACATTGAAGGCCATCGAGGGCATCTCCGTGGTCGAGGAGGAGAACGTCCCCGAAACGGTCGATGTCCAGAAGTCGATGGAATCGATGATCAACCTCGACGGCGCCTCGCTGATCTTCCCGACCTCCTTCGGCTATTTCGATCCGCACATGATGGCCATGTGCGCGAAATTCCCCGACGTGCAGTTCCGCCATTGCGGCGGCATGTGGAACAAGGACAAGCATCCGATGAATGCCGGTTCCTATTTCGGCTATATCGGCATGGGCCAGTATCTCAACGGCGTCGCCGCCGGCCACGCCACCAAGACCAAGAAGATCGGCTTCGTCGCGGCAAAGCCCATTCCGCAGGTCCTGCTCAACATCAACTCCTTCCTGCTCGGCGCACGCTCGGTCGACCCGGCAATCACCTGCCAGGTGATCTTCACCGGCGAATGGTCGCTGGCGGTCAAGGAGGCGGAGGCCACCAATGCACTGGTCGATCAGGGTGCCGACGTCATCACCTGCCATGTCGACAGCCCGAAAGTGGTGGTCGAAACGGCGGCGGGGCGCGGCGCCTTCATCTGCGGCTACCATGCCAATCAGAGCCCGCTGGCACCTGAAAAATACCTGACCGGCGCGGAATGGAACTGGGCGAAGGTCTACAAGATGTTCGTCGACGACCTCGTGGCCGGCAAGCCGCTGCCCAATTTCACGCGCGGCGGACTGGCCGACGGCTTCGTCAAGATGAGCCCGCTCGGCCCCGCGGTCAGCGAGGCGGCGCGCGCACAGTTCGACGGCACGCTCGCCGAAATGATGAAGGGCGGCTTTTCGGTGATCAAGGGGCCGTTGAAGAACAACAAGGGCGACGTCGTCGCAACCGAGGGCCAGACCTTCGTCGAAGCCGCGATCGAGCTGGAAAGCATGGACTATCTCGTCGAGGGTGTCGTCGGCTCGACCGCTTGAGCATGGATCGGAGACGGGGGCCATGGCAGACACCGTGAGCAGCGCGAGCGTGCCAGTGATGCTCGGCGCCAAAAGCTATCCGACGGCGCTCGAATGGATCGCCCGGCGGGCGGAAGCCCTCGTCATCCCGCTCGCGGCCCTGATTGTCGGCATGGCCCTGTTCAGCCTGTTCATCGCGCTGGTCGGCAAATCGCCGGCGCAGCTCTATGAAACGATGTGGCGCGGCGGCTTCGGCTCGTGGTTCTCGATCCAGAACTCGCTGTCGCGGGCCGCACCCTTGCTGCTTGCGGCGCTCTGCGTGGCGCTGCCGGCCCGGCTCGGCCTTGTCGTCATCGGGGGCGAAGGCGCGATCGTGCTGGGCGGCGTTGCGGCGGCTGCCATGGGCGTGGCCGCCAGCGGCGCCCCCGCCTTTTTCGTTATTCTTGTCATGGGCGTGGCGGGCCTGGCCGCCGGCGGCATCTGGATCGGTGCCGTCGGCGCGCTACGCCACTACCGTGCCGTCAACGAAACCATATCGAGCCTTTTGATGGCCTATATCGCCATCGCCCTGATGAACCATCTGGTGGACGGACCGCTGCGCGATCCCGCCTCGCTCAACAAACCGTCGACCGAGCCGTTGGCTGAGGCCTACCGCATCGGCAACATTCCCGGCATGGACGTGCATTGGGGCCTTGTCGTCGGCATCATCGCCTGCATTCTGTCCTGGCTGCTGATCGAAAAGACCCGCTGGGGGTTCGCCGCTCGCATCGCTGGCGGCAATGTCAGGGCAGCCCAGGTGCAGGGACTTGCCGTTGGACCGCTGATTGTCGGTTTCACCGCGCTGGCCGGCGGCTTTGCCGGCCTTGCCGGCATGCTCGAAGTCGCCGCCGTGCAGGGCAGCGCCAACGCCTCGCTCGCCGCCGGCTATGGATATACCGGTATCCTGGTCGCCTTCCTCGCCCGCCACAATCCGCTCGCCATCATCCCGGTCGCCTTCCTGCTTGGCGGCATCGACGCCTCCGGCGGGCTGATCCAGCGCCGCATGGACCTGCCCGACGCCACCGTGCTGGTGCTGCAGGGCATGCTCTTCGTCGTCATCCTGTTCAGCGAAACCTTCTACGGCCGCTTCAAGGCCTTCAATCCCGACCTCTGGCAGAGGGGCGATCTCTTGAAAAGGCCCGATCTCCTGAAGGGAACTGCCTGATGAACGCAACCGAGATCGGCCTCTGGGGCGTTCCGCTCGCCATGCTCGGCGGCGCCATCCGGGTGTCGACGCCCTTCATTTTCGTGTCGCTGGGCGAAGCCATCACCGAGCGTTCGGGGCGCATCAATCTCGGTCTCGAAGGCACACTGGTGTTCGGCGCGATGACCGCCTATGCCGTCGCGGTGATGACCGGCTCACCATGGCTCGGTCTGCTGGCCGCCGCAGCCGCCGGTCTTTGTTTCGGCCTGTTCCACGGCTGGATCTGCAGATTCCGTGGCGTTAACGACATCGCCATCGGCATTGCGCTGATGCTGTTCGGCTCGGGTCTCGCCTTCTTCTTCGGCAAACCGTTCATCCAGCCCTCGGCGCCCGACCTGCCGGCCATCCCGTTTGGCGGCTGGTCCGATGTTCCGCAGGTGCAGGCGGCGCTCAACGTCAACGTGCTGTTCCTGATCGGTGCAGCACTTGCCGTGTTCCTGTGGTGGGCTTTCCGCAACACCCGGGCCGGCCTGATCCTGCGCGTGGTCGGCGACAGTTCCGACGCCGCGCGCGCCATGGGCCTCAACCCGAATACGGTGCGCCTCATCGCCACCGGCATCGGCGGCGCGCTGGCCGGAATCGGCGGCGCTTATCTGTCGCTCTACTATCCCGGCAGCTGGACCGAAGGCATTTCGTCGGGCCAGGGGCTGATGGCGGTGGCGCTGGTCATCTTCGCGCGCTGGAACCCGCTCGGCTGCTTTGCCGCCGCGCTGCTGTTCGGCGGGGCCGGCGCGCTGGGGCCGGCGCTGCAATCGGTCGGCGTCACGCAAGGCTACTATCTGTTCTACGCCGCACCCTACATTCTCACCCTCGTCATCATGATCGCCACCTCGTCGCCGAGCCGTTCGCTGGCCGGCGCACCGGGCGAACTGTCGATCACCAAATGACGTTTCCAGACTGGAGTTTTTCTCAATGAACGCCAGAGCCGAGATCACGCAGCGCTACATCGATGCCGATCCCTATCCATGGCCCTACAATGGCGAGCTTCGGCCCGACAACACGGCGCTGATCATCATCGACATGCAGACCGATTTCTGTGGGCCGGGCGGCTATGTCGATCATATGGGCTACGATCTCTCGCTGGTGCGGGCGCCGATCGAACCGATCAGATCGGTGCTGTCTGCCATGCGGGCGAAGGGCTACACCGTCATTCATACGCGAGAGGGCCACCGGCCCGATCTCGCCGACCTGCCGGCCAACAAGCGCTGGCGCTCGCGCCGCATCAATGCCGGCATCGGCGACCCCGGACCCTGCGGGCGCATCCTGGTGCGCGGCGAGCCGGGCTGGGACATCATCCCCGACCTCTATCCGGCCGAAGGCGAGCCGATCATCGACAAGCCGGGAAAGGGCTCGTTCTGCGCCACCGACCTGGAGCTGATCCTCAACCAGCGCGGCATCGAAAACATCGTGCTGACCGGCATCACCACCGACGTCTGCGTGCACACGACGATGCGCGAAGCCAACGACCGCGGCTTCGAATGCGTAATGCTGGAGGATTGCTGCGGGGCGACTGACTACGGCAACCATCTCGCTGCGATCAAGATGATCAAGATGCAAGGCGGCGTGTTCGGCGCGGTGTCCAATTCGGCGTCCTTCGTCGCCCAGTTGCCATGAGGTTCGATCATGAGTGATCGCAGCAAAAGAGCGGTTGGCGTCGAGACGATCGGCATGAGCATGCGTTTCGACGCCTTCACCGCGCTGGACGACGTCTCCATCAAGGTGCCGGCGGGATCGTTTCATGCGCTGCTTGGCGAAAACGGCGCGGGCAAGTCGACGCTGGTCAAATGCATCATGGGCTTTTATCACCCGACCGCCGGCGAAATTCTGGTCGACGGCCGCGAGGTCGGGATCGCCAGTTCGAAGGACGCCTCGGCGCTCGGCCTCGGCATGGTCTACCAGCATTTTACCCTCGTCCCGTCGCTCACGGGTGCGGAAAACCTGGTCATTTCCCGCGAGAAGGTGCCGGGGATTATCGACTGGCGCAAGGAACGCGCCGCACTTGCCCAATTCATGGAGCGGATGCCGTTCAAGCTGCCGCTCGACGTCAAGGTGGCCGAACTCGCCGCCGGCGAGAAACAGAAGCTCGAAATCATCAAGCAGCTTTATCTCGGCCGCAGTTTTCTGGTGCTGGATGAGCCGACGTCGGTGCTAACCCCCGGCGAGGCGCAGGAAGTGCTGGGCCTTGTGCGCGGCATGACCAAGGCGGGCGATCTCACCGTGCTGATGATCTCGCACAAGTTCCACGAGGTGACGGCGTTTGCCGACGACATCACTGTGTTGCGCAAGGGCAGACTGACAGGAACGGGGAAAGTATCGGAGCTGTCTCACAAGCAGATGGCGGCGATGATGATCGGTGACCAGCCGATCGCCGCGCTCGACAGCCGCGCTCCGTTGCCGGTCGGCGCCAAGCAAATCCTGACGGTGAAGGCACTGAAGGCGCCCGACCGCACCGGCCTGAAAACCATCAATATCGGCGAGCTCGATGTGAAGTCCGGCGAGATCGTCGGTGTCGCCGGCATTTCCGGCAACGGCCAGAAGGAATTTCTAGAAGTCCTTGCCGGGCAGCGTACGCGTGATGCCGGCGACGTTCTGGTGAAGGGAACGCCCTACGGCGCCAGCCGCGCCGAGGCCCGCACGCTCAATGTGCGCTTCATCCCGGAGGAACCGTTGCGCAATGCCTGCGCGCCGAGGATGACGGTGGCGGAAAACATGGCATTCCGGACCTTCGACCTGAACGAGGCCGGCAAGCCGATAAGCTGGATCCGGATGAGCGCCATCAGGGACTATGCGACGCGGCTGGTCGAGCAGTTCAAGGTCAAGACAGCCTCGCTCGCCTCGCCGATTTCGTCGCTCTCCGGCGGCAACGTCCAGCGCGCTGTGCTCGCCCGCGAACTGACCGGCAAGGTCGATCTGCTGATTGTTTCGAATCCGTGCTTCGGCCTCGACTTCTCTGCCGTCGCCGAAATCCGCGCCCGCATCATGAAGGCGCGCAACGCTGGTGCCGCGGTGCTCTTGATGTCGGAGGACCTCGACGAATTGCTGGAGCTCTCGGACCGCATCTTCGTCATGTCCGACGGCGCGCTGGTCTACGAAACGCCGATCGCCCAGGCGAGCGTCCAGACGATCGGCGAGCAAATGGCGGGACATCACTGATGGCGGAGATCGACGCGCTGCCGTTTCCGTTTGCCTTCAAGCCTGAGGCGGTGGCGCTGGTCGTCATCGACATGCAGCGCGATTTCGCCGAGCCGGGCGGCTTCGGCGCCAGCCTCGGCAATGACGTCGGCCGGGTGGTGGCGATTGTGCCGACGGTAAAAAGGCTGATCCAGGGATTTCGCGCCGCCGGCCTGCCGGTGATCCACACGATGGAGTGCCACAGGTCGGACCTTTCGGACCTGCCGCCGGCCAAGCGCAATCGTGGCAATCCGTCGATCCGAATCGGCGATGTCGGTCCGATGGGCCGCGTGCTGGTCGTCGGCGAGCCGGGAACGGCGATCCTCGACGAGGTAGCCCCGCTGCCTGGCGAAATCGTCATCGAAAAACCCGGCAAGGGCGCGTTCTACGCTACCAGCTTCGGCGAGGACCTGAAGCGGCTCGGCGTGCAGCAGCTCGTCTTCGCCGGAGTTACGACGGAAGTCTGCGTGCAGACGACGATGCGCGAGGCCAACGACCGCGGCTACGAATGCCTGCTGGCGGAGGATGCGACGGAGAGCTATTTTCCGGAATTCAAGGCGGCCGCGCTGGCCATGATCAGGGCGCAGGGCGCGATCGTCGGCTGGACGGCGATGACGGACCAGGTGCTCAAAGGAATTGCCGATGCCTAACATTGCATACCCGGCTCTCATCCATGGGGGCTGGCGTGATCTGGCATTCGAGCATTTTCGCGAAGGCATCACGGTGCATTGGCTGCTCAGGGGCGGACCGGCCGAACCCTCCGTCGCGATCCTGAATTATCGGCCCGGCGCCGGCGTGCCGCGCCATCGTCATGTCGCACTGGAAACCATCGTTGTGCTGGAAGGCACCCAGAGCGACGAGAATGGCGACTATCTTCCCGGAAGCGTGATCCTGAACCCGGTCGGGACCGAGCATTCGGTGTGGACGAAAGACGGCTGCGTCGTGCTGATCCAGTGGAATCTGCCGGTGATCATTCTGGACGAGACGAAATGAGCGACATCCGCTTCGATATCGGCAGCCTGCACGCGAGCTATGCAACCGGCATGTCGGCCACTACCATTATTGAAACCGTGTTTCAGCGCATAGCGAAAGCGGACGATCCCGGCATCTTCATCCATCTGGCGAGCAGGGCGGACCTGCTCGCCGAAGCCGACGCACTCGGCGGGTTCGATCCGGTGGCAAAGCCGCTGTGGGGCATGCCGTTCGCGGTCAAGGACAACATCGATGTCGCCGGCATGCCGACGACGGCCGCCTGCGCCGAATATGCCTACTTGCCGTCGAAAGACGCCACCGTCGTCGCGCGTCTGAGGGCGGCCGGCGCGCTGGTCGTCGGAAAAACCAATCTCGACCAATTCGCCACCGGCCTCGTCGGCGTGCGCACGCCCTATCCGATCCCGAGAAACGCGATCGATCCTAACCTGGTGCCGGGCGGTTCCTCGTGCGGCTCGGCCGTGGCGACGGCGCACGGCATCGTTTCTTTCGCCCTCGGCACCGACACCGCAGGCTCCGGCCGCATTCCCGCCGGCCTCAACAACATCGTCGGGCTGAAGCCGACCGTCGGCGCGCTGTCGGCCACCGGCGTGGTGCCGGCCTGCCGCACGCTCGACTGCGTCTCTGTATTCGCGCTCACCGTCGATGACGCCTACAGCGTCTTCAGGGCCGCGACGGCCAAAGATGACGTCGATCCTTATTCGCGCGCTATCGCGGCGCCGCCGCTTGGTCCGCGTCCACCAGCGCTGACCGTCGGGGTTCCCGCAAAAGCGGACCGGGAATTTTTTGGCGACGCGGCCATGCAGGCTGGATTCGAAACGGCGCTGCGGACGCTGCAACAGCTCGGCTGCCGACTGATCGAAATTCCCTTCGGCGATTTCTACGCTACCGCCAACCTGCTCTACGAAGGCGCCTGGGTGGCCGAGCGCTATGCGGCGATTGCGGATTTCATGGAAGCGAGCGAAGCAGCCATGCACCCGGTAACGCGCGCAATCATCGGAGGGGCGCGAAAGCTCTCCGCGGCAGACGCGTTCAACGGCCTTTATGCGCTGCAGGGCCACAAGGCCAGGCTCGCACCTGTCATCGCCTCGGTCGACCTTTTCTGCGTGCCGACGGCGCCGACGCACTATTCGCTGGAGACTGTTTTGGCCGATCCGATCGTCACCAACAGCCGGCTCGGCACCTACACCAACTTCGTCAATCTGCTCGATATGTGCGGCATCGCCGTGCCGATGGGCAAGCGCGACGACGGTCTGCCGATGAGCGTTACCTTGCTTGCTGCCGCCGGCAAGGACGCCCTGACGGCGGCGCTCGCCCGTGATCTCCATCGAGCCAGCGGTCTCGGCCTTGGCGCGACTGGTTGGGCAATGCCTGCCTGCGTCGCCAAGACCCCTGACGTCGATGACGGCATGATCGAGCTCGTGGTCGTCGGCGCGCATTTGTCGGGGATGCCGCTCAACGGCCAGCTCTGCGCGCTTGGCGCGCGATTGAGCAGGGCCGCCAAGACAGTTGCCTCCTATCAGCTCTATGCGCTCGCCGGCCAGTCCGTGCCCAAGCCAGGGCTCGTGCGTGTTGCCGATGGCCACGGGACGTCGATCGATGTCGAGGTTTGGCGGCTTTCACCAGACGCGTTCGGACGCTTCGTGGCCGCGATCCCGCCGCCGCTCGGCATAGGCACGATCGAGCT
The DNA here is from genome assembly GCF_055811135.1 of Mesorhizobium sp. WSM4817. Classification (NCBI taxonomy): domain Bacteria; kingdom Pseudomonadati; phylum Pseudomonadota; class Alphaproteobacteria; order Hyphomicrobiales; family Phyllobacteriaceae; genus Mesorhizobium; species Mesorhizobium sp. WSM4817. Next base: position 336,818 of record NZ_JBVVQQ010000003.1, read on the forward strand.
CGAAGACGGGACATCGGCCAAAGGCTTTCTGGTTGAGACCGCCGGGTTGTCAGAGGCGATCGACATTTCGGCCTATGGCGGTTGGCGCAGCTTCATCGCAAAAGCCAGCGGAGAGCGACAGGAAAGCGTCCCGGCCGATTGAACGACCGGCCGTTCGCACCGGCAACGTCAGCGTGAGCTCAAATCGTAGCAGCGATGCTCGGCTTGCAGTTGGTACGGCGAGCACCGAATTCCGCAAGCGATCCGCGTGCGGCAGTGCGGACAATCCGCGCGCGGGCCGCTGGAGCGGACTGTCGAAGATGGAGCGCGGGATTCACCGGTCGCCCATTGCCGCTCGCAATTCGGCCGCGTCTGCTGCTGATTTCGCGACCGCGCAGGCATCCAGTCGACGGTTGCACTCGGCTGTTGCCGCTTCATCTGCGAAGCCCCTACGAATTGTCGCAGGATTGCGCTACCCTAAGGTCAATCCGGGCGGCGGGACGGTCATCATGGCCCGACCGACGCTCGATGATTCGTCGAGCGGGAGCCCCGATGACCGCCCCAGATGCCATTGACGCCGATGCGAGGCGCCCGCTCTCGGGCACAGGCAGGATCGCCAAGCTGGCGGCGCCGCGCAGCGCCAGGATATTGAGGCGGAACCGCGTTCTCGAAGCGATCGGCCTGAAATCGCGTTCGAGCGTATGCTGGGTGGCCGCGCCGGCCGGCTACGGCAAGACGACGGCGGTCATCGACTACCTCGAAAGCGTCGCGGCACCGCATGTGTGGTTCCGCATCGACGAGGGCGACCAGGATATCGCGCGCTTCTTTCAATATCTGGCGCAGTCACTCGCCTCACCCGCAGTTGGAAACTTGCCGGTCTTTGGGGTCGAATATGTCGAGCAGCCGAAGGAGTTCGCCAGGCGCTTCTTCAGAGCGTATTTTGCGCGGTTGAAGCCCGGCACCATTCTGGTCCTCGACGACTTGCACGACGCCGACACGCCCGAATTCCGGGCTGTGCTTTCCGTGATGTTCCGTGAACTTCCTGACACGGTCCGCTGCATCTGCGTCTCGCGCACGCTGCCCCACGACGAACTGGGCGACCTCGTCCTCAAGGGCCAAGTGGCCGTCATCGATCGATCGGCGCTCGAATTCTCGACATCGGAAGCACGCGATTTCGTCAAGCTGCGTTCGAAGAACGGCGCCCTTCCAGTCGATGTCGAAGCGGCGCGCGGCTGGGCGATCGGGCTGGTTCTCCTCGCCGATCACGGCTCGGCGGTCGGACCTGACGAAACGAGCGGGGCAGCAGCCGGCGGGCAGAACGCGCTGTCGGACGTTCTCGGCCGCCATTTCTTCCTTTCCCTTCCCGCCGCCGACCAGGACATGCTGCTGAAACTCAATCTGCTGCCCGAGATCAGCACCGAACTGGCGGACGTGATGATCGGGTCGGGCGAAGCGGGCAAGCTGCTCGACAGGCTCTACCAGCGGCAATTGCTGGTCACGCGAACGGAAAACAGCCGCGACGTTTTCCACCTGCACGACCTGTTGCGGGACTTCCTCGACCGACGCTTCGCACAGCGTGTGACGGCAGAAGAGCAGAAGTCGCTCAAACAAAGGGCGGCAAAGGTGCTCGCCGACGCCGGTCTATATGACGAAGCCATACACCTCGCCTTGCAGGCAGAGGACTGGGACCAGGCGAGCGGGCTCATGCTGAGCCGGGCGGAGGCCGTGCTGGCGCAGGGACATCGAACGACCTTCACCGAATGGGTGGGCCGGTTGCCGGAAGCGTTCATGAATGGCTGGCATTTCTATTGGCTGGGCGTGGCCCACATGCCGAACGACGCCGCGGCAGAGCACTGGCTGTCGAAGGCATGGCATGCCTTTGGCGAGGCCGACGATCAGCGCGGGCTTTGTCTTACGGTGTCGCGCGCGGTTCTGGTCAAGACGGACAGTTGGCGCACCTATGAGGGTCTTTCAGCCTGGACCCGCCGGGCGTTCGAAATCATCGAGCGCGGCCTGCCGGAACTGCCTTCAGAGGAAGCGATGCTGGTGCGCATCGGCATGGTGCGGGCGTTGAACTTCGGCGACGAGTACTACCGCAACAGCCCGGCCGGGCAGGCGCTGGAAACGGAACTGCTGGAGCGGCTGACCCGGAATCCCGAGCACGACCCAAGCGGCTTACGGCTGCTTGCCAGCGAAACGCTGATCGAGCATTCGGTATCGGTCATGCGGGCCGATCTGTTCACCAAGGCCGTCGACAGCGTTGTCGAGGATTTGGCCGACAAGGAGGTGCTGCCTTGGGTCCTCGGCATGTGGCTGGTCGAGTTTGGCGCCAAGAGCGGCCGTTACTTCCCGTATAAGAGACGGGGCTTTCCCTACCCGTCGGCCGAAGCGGCGTTGCGGGAGGCGATCGCCATCGGTGAGCGCGAGTCGCTCAAGGGTGTGGAGTTCGGTGGCCTGTATCATCTCCAGATGCAGATGAAGTTCCGCAACGACTATGCCGAGCTCCACCAGGTGGTCGAGCGCCTGGCCGAGATCGCCGACAGCCGTTTCAGCACACAGGTTGCCATCGTCGCCAATTGCTATGCCGCGCTTCATGCCAGGCAAGGCGATTTCGCGGCCGCCTATGAGGATTGCGAGCGCTTCATGGCGGCGAGCGAGGCCGCCAACGAGCCGATGGTCGAGCGCTGGGCCCACTGCATCACGAAGTTCCAGGTGCTGCTCGCCGACAGGAAGCCGCGCGAAGCCGCCGCGCTACTCAGCGACTTGCTGCCGCGGCTGGAGGGCGGCGCCCGCAAGCGAACCCAGATATGCATGCTTGCAGCGGCCGCGCTGGAGAGCCTGTGGGACCAGGGTCCACGCTACGGCGATCGGCTGAAGCTCTTCATGGAGGCGCTGCGCGACGTCAGCTGGCCAATGGTGCTCCTCAACGTTCCGGAATTGCTCGCCGAACTGCTTGGCGATGCGCTTGAGCGCGGCATCGAGCCCAAGCTTTGCCGGTCACTTATCCGGGAACGTCGATTGGACGCGCCGCAACGGCGGCCCACGGCCTGGCCATGGCCGCTCAAGGTCCACGTCCTCGGGGGCTTTCGGCTCGAACTCGATGGAAACCGCCTTAATCTCGGCGCCAAGCCACCGACGAAGGCTCTCGACATCCTGCGGGTACTGGCGATCTCGAAAGACAACACCTGCTCGCTGGAGACCCTTCAGGACTGGCTGTGGCCAGATCTCGACGGCGACCAGGCGCGGGCGGCGTGCGAGCAGGCGCTGCATCGGCTGCGCAAGCTGCTCGGGCGGATCGACCTCATCGTTCAGCGCGAAGGCAAGCTTCGCCTCGCATCGTACAAGGTCTGGGTCGACCTCGCCGACTGGGATGCACGGCTCAAATCCGTGACGACAGCCAATGGCGAGGCGGCCGGGCTGCGACCGGAAGCGGAAGCGCTGTTCCTCGCATTCCCCGGTCCGTTGTTCCTGCACGAGCGAGGCAGCTTCTGGTCGCTCGCCGCAGCTGAAAAAGTGCGTCGCGATCTGATCGATCTTGGATTGCGGATCGGCCAGCGGCTGGAGACAACCGGCAACGTCCAGGAAGCGCGCTCGATCTATTTGAGGGCGCTGGACCTCTATCCGGATGCCGGACCCGTCTGCAAGGCGCTGATCAGGGAGCGGCTGTCGCGCCGTGATTTCGAAGGCGCGGTAGAAGACTATGCACGCTACGAACGGGCGCTGCGTGCTGCCGGCGAAGCGGCGCCCGCCGCGGAAATACGCGCCTTGGTCGAACCCCATCTTGTGCGGCACACGCGCTGACGACGGTTTTGCGCTGTCTGGCGAAACACTGGGTCGGTCTGGCAGCCACCCCTCGGCTCAGAGCGGGAAGTTTGCTGGGAGAAGGGCCGCCAGGTCCAGAACGGGGCCGGCGATCGCGTCCATCCGCTCGCTGCGCGTCAGCCCCGATCCGATAGCGCGAGGTTCTGGAGCGGAGGGAAATGACAGGTCGCGAGGCCGGACAGCGCTGTCATGCATAACAATGACTTAAAGCGCCTCGCATGAATCCATTCAGCCGCGACGCGCTTTCGACTGCGGCACACGGATCGTTTTGTTCAGCCAGGTCGTGCTGCACGCACCCAATCGAGTCGTGCGGCGGGGACAAGGCCGTAATTGTAAAAATTGATACCGTCGACGTCCGGCGCCAGCGCCGGCTTCACCTTGGCGGCGAGAATTTCAGGGCCTGCCATTTCCGGATAAAAGAGCCGGTAGCCGGCGCCGAGGAATTTCTCTGCCCCGAGCGCGGTGCGGCCAGCCGCCATAAGGCCCGTCACGTCGCCGGCCTGCATGTCGTAGGCACAAAGGATTGCCCCGTCGCAGACCTTGCCGAGCGCTGCCAGATCGCAGGCGCCGAGCCAGCCGTCTCGCAGGTCGATGACGAGGACACGGGTCCCCGGATCGGCAACCTCGCGCAGTTCGGCGACAAGACTGGTCACCGGCTCGATCCGCCACAACAGATAGGCGTGGAGATGCGGCCAGGGCAAAAAGGTGTCGAGGCCACTTGCGGGAAATTCTGGAAAGCGCCGTTCAGGCACCGCGCGCTCGCACGCCTCGGCAATCCACTGCTTGACGAGGTCACGCGCCGCCTGGCCTTCGATGCCGGCACAAGCGGCGCGGGCGAGGCAGGACGGACAGAAGCACAGCGACAGAAGAAAGTCGTCTTCCGGCGTCAGCCCGACACCATCCTTCTCATGATGGTATTCATGGGCAAAGCCCATGAAGGACGGGCTTTCAAGTTCGATTCTGTCCGGCTTATAAGTGTGCGTAACATCGGCGACGAGCGCGCGGACATAAGCGCGCGCATCCGGATGCGACGGGCACAGATTGTAATAATTGGGATCGCCAAAGGCGTTGCGGGTGACGGCCTGCGGATAAAGCATGCCGAGGCGGGTATTGTGCAGGCAGACCGTCCAGCACGACACCTGGAGGCCGCCTGCCTCGCGCCGTTGGATAAGTTCGGCCAGAACGTCGCCACCTTCCGTGATCATTTGGGCCACCTTCGGCTGGATCACGAGATCGGCCCATCGGGCGGCGGTTGGCTTGAAGTAGATCGTGCCATCCTCCGGGAAATAGGCTTTGCGGCGCGGGCTGCGCGGCTGCAGGAAGCGACCGGCATGATAGGAGGTTGCGAGACTGATCATGTTGAGCCCGGCGCGCTCGACGAGATCGCGTTCGACGGCTTCCAAGCCCAGATCCTGGACATCCCAGGGGTAGGTCCACATCGAATGCTGCATGAAGTATCCTCAGTTTTCTGCAATGTGGCGTGAGCAAGCGCCGGTTGGTTTTCTGTCAGCCTTCCACCGGCTCGGCGACCTGCAAAAGGCAATCTCCTGCCTCGCACATCGTGTGTAGCCTGCGCGAAAGCACGATACCGCCTTCGGCGAAATGCAGGGCTTCCTCGGCAAGATCGAGCCGTTCGAGGTCGTGATACCAGCCGGCCAATTGTCCGGCGCTGACGCCGTCGCCGAGCCTGACGGCGGGCTCGAACCAGCCGCGGCGGGTGGCGTAGAGGCCCTGACCGTGCCGGGAGAGCGAGAGCAGTCGCGTCGGCGCCGAAGGCTTTAACTCCGGCGAAAGGACAGGCGCCTCGACCACGCCAACGGCGACCATCAGATTGTCGATCGCGCGAGCGGTAATCGCCATCGTATCGACTGTCGCGGTGCCGCCGCCGCCGAACTCGCCGCTGATGCCAATGGCGCCGGCCCGGCGGGCTGCGCCCATCGAGGTCGGCGAGGCCTGACCATTGTTGGCCACGAAGCCATACGGCATGCCGAGCGTCCGCATCAGTTCCACCCCGCGCCTGTGGCGGTCGGGATCGGTATTGCGCTCGACGAGTGCTGTAGGCAGATGTTCCATCGAGGTGCCCCCCGAATGGATGTCAAAGACGATGTCGTGGCGAGGGAACAGTTCCGTCTCGAGGAAACTGGCGAGCCGGCTTGTCGGTGTGCCCAACGGATCGCCTGGAAAGGCTCGGTTGAGATTGCCGCCATCGAGCGGCGAACAACGTTTGGCGGCCATGACCGCCGGCGCGTTCGCCATCGGCAGGATGGTGACGCGGCCCTTGATCTGCTTGGGATCGAGCCGGCGGATCAGCTTTGCCAGAGACAGCTCGCCCTCATATTCGTCACCGTGATTGCCGGCCATCAGAAGCAGCGAAGGCCGTTCACCGTTGCGTATGAGGCAGATCGGGACCTTGACCTGGAAATAGGGCGAACGGTCTATCGAGAAGGGCATGCTGAGATGGCCTGATGTCTTGCCGTCCCGGTCGAAATCGAGCGTATGGGTGAGGCCGGTGTGCATGGCGGAGACTCAGATGGCGGCGATCGCCGAGACCTCAATGCGGAGGTCGGGATCGGCGAGACGCGCCTCAACGCAGGCCCGCGCCGGCAGGCGTTGGGGATCCACCCAGGCATCGTAGATGCTGTTCATGGCGTCGAAGTCGCCGATCTGCGGCAGGAAGATATTGACCGCGACAAGCTTCGACTTGCTGCTGCCGGCCTCGACCAAAAGCGCCTCGATCTTTGAGAGCACATCGCTGGTCTGGCCTTCGATGCCGGCCTTGCGATCGTCGGCGACCTGGCCTGCAATGTGGACAAGGCCACCATAGACGACCGCCTGCGACATGCGGGAGCCGGACTGGAAATACTTGATCATATTGGATCCTTTCGAGATTCTCTTGGGGCCACCACAAGATCCGGTCAGCCGAAATAGGTGGGAAAGGCGTGGCGGACATGCCCGGCCGCGTCGACGCCGAAGATCACGCGATGGCGATCGAGGCAGGTGCAGGGATGCGAGATGCCGAATTCAATGACGTCGCCAACGGCAATGTCGTCGTCCGGCGCGATTGTCAGGAAGGCGTGCTGGTCGTTCAGCTTGAATACGTCGGCGCGCGCTGCCGGCAGCGGCTTGCCGGTCCGGAAGACCGCGAGCACCATCGGAAGGCCCTGATCGAACGACACGTCGCGCAGGCCCATGCCGCAGATTGCCAGGCCGGCCTCCGGCCGCGACAGCACCTCGGCCCACAGGCGCAAAGCCGGACGAAACGAATTTCGTGCGGAAACGCTGACGCCGCCGACCGCAAAGCCGTTGTGGGCGTCAAGTGCGCCAAGCGAGCGATCATAGACACCATGGTCGTGGAAGAAGATGGCGCCGCTGCGCAATACCAGCGTCGCATTGCCGTCCCCGGAAACGGCGGGCGAAAGCGCGGCGACCACTTTGTCGAAGAACACCGAGCCGCCGGCCGTGACGATAAGCGGCACGTCGCCGCCGACGCGGGCGCGCAGCCGCAGGAACATGTCGGCGGTCATCGCCAGCAGAGCCGAGATCACCTCCTCGGTGCGGCCGGGGTCGGGTTGCGCCGCGGCACCTTCGTAGGTCGCAACGCCGGCAATCAGCAGCCGTCCGCCGGCTGCAGCAACTGCATCGGCGATCGCCTCGGCTTCGCCAGTGGTCCGCGCGCCTGCCCTGCCAGCACCGAGTTCGACGAGCACGCGCAACGGCGGCAGCATTGCATTGTCCCGCCAGGCTTCGGCGAGCGCATGCACGGCGGCGACAGAGTCGGCGAAGACGAAGAGCTCGACGCCTGGCCAAACGCCAACCAGCGCCGCGAGCCGGTTCGCACCGCCTGATCCACCAACCTCGTTGGCGACGATCAGCCGTGTGAGGCCGGCCCTGAGCATCACCGCGGCTTGCCTGATATCGGCGACGGTCGTGCCCCATGCTCCGGCCTCTACCAAAGATCGGGCAAGGTCCGGCGCCATCGGGGTCTTGGCATGCGGCGCGATCATGGCGCCCTGTTCGCGCGCGTAGCGCAGGAACAGGTCACGATTGGCGATGAAGGCCTCCTCATCGAGGGTCAGCACCGGCAACGACATGCGCCCGGCAGCCGGATGCCAGCGCTCAGACGCGACAAGGCTGCTGTCCAGCCCGAAGGTGCCGGGCGGCACGCCGCGGATGCGGTCGTCGAGCAGGAAATTTTCACGGGTCGCGAGCGCCGGCATGGGTGAGTTTTCGGTCATCCGATGCTAGTCCTTTCGCCTTCGCAGGATGAAGCCCGGATCGATTTCCGAAGCCGGCCACAGCATGAGAGAGATGCGTGTCAAAGCCTTACTCCGGACCGATCATCGATGCCCACCATCATCTTTGGGATCTCGGCCTCGGCCGCCATCCGTGGCTCGCCACAACGGCTGGCGAGCGCGGCCTGGGCGAGCTTGGCAAGTTGCGGCGAAACTATCTTCCTGAGGATTATTTGCGCGACGCCAGCCGGCACAATGTCGTCGCCACCGTCCATGTCGAAGCCGGTTGGGCCGGGGACGACTGCGTCGGCGAAACGCGGTGGCTTGAAACGCTCGGCAAGTCGCAGGGCGTGGCGGCCCGCTACGTCGTTCACGTTCCGCTGGCGAACCGCCAAGCCCCGGCGCTGGTCGAGGCGCAGGCGGCGTTCGACCGTGTCGTCGGCGTGCGTGACATACTGAGCTGGGATCCAGATCCTGCCCGCCGTTTCGCGGCCCGTGACGGCATCATGAACGATCCGGCCTGGCGCGCCGGCCTGGCCCTGCTTGCCGGCCATCGGCTGGTCTTCGATCTCATGGTGTTTCCGCGTCAGCTCGCTGGTGCCGCGCGCCTCGCAGCGGCCTATCCGAACCAGCAGTTCGTTCTCAACCACTGCGGCAGCCCGATCGATCGCGACGCCGACGGAATGCGGGCGTGGCGCGAAGGGGTTCGGCGTTTGTCCCAGTGTGACAACGTCGCCATCAAGATATCGGATCTGGTCGCCTACGATCATGACTGGACGCTCGACAGCCTGAAGCCGGTTGTCATGCATTGCATCGACTGTTTCGGCACGCGGCGCGCGATGTTCGGCAGTGACTTCCCGGTGGCCGGTCTGCACGCGTCGTTCGATGCAGTATATGACAGCTTCAAGGCCATTGCCGGGGAGCTTTCCGCAGACGAGCAGACGGCGCTGTTCTTCGGCAACGCAAGGCGCATCTACCGGCTTGACGATATGTCATCGGCGGGCCTGCTCCCTGCCTGAGAGAAGCAGCAGCCCCAGGATCAGCGAACCGAACAGAATGCTGCGCCAGCCCGGCGATGCGTTGACGACGGTTATGAGAGCCGTAATCGTGACCAGCAGGATGGCGCCGGGGATGGTGCCGGCATAGGTGCCGAGCCCGCCGAGGATCGAGGTGCCGCCGAGCACGACGGCGGCAATCGAGGCGAGCAGATAGGGATCGCCGATCCCGACATAGCCTTGCCCGTTCATGCCGAGCACCAGCACGCCCGCAAGCCCTGAATTGAAGCCGCTGATGCCGTAGACCGCCAGCGTCGTCGAGGTTACTGGAACCCCCGACAGTGCCGCGGCGAGCGGATTGGCGCCCATGGCGAAGAGCCGTGCGCCAAAGGATGTGGCATGCATTGCGGCCAGAACGATCACGGAGACGGCCACCCACAAGAGCACACCTGCGGGAATACCGGCCGGCCGCGCATTGCCGAGCCAGCGGACCAGCGGGTTTTCGGCGGTCACGGCGCTGCCGCCGGCGATGATGATCAGCAGACCCTGCAGGAATGTCGCCATGGCCAGGGTCATGATCATCGGATGGACGCGCAACAGCGCCACGCCCAGCCCGTTCACCAGACCGATTGTCGTCGTCAACGCAAGGACGGCAAGGACGGCGGTGAGCCCGGTCGGATCCCCCTGCCACGACAGCAGCGGCAGGCTGACGGCGCTCACTGTGACGATAGCCGCGACGGAAAGGTCGATGCCACCGGCAATCACCACGAAGGTCTGGCCCGCCGCAACCAGGCCAATTACCGCGGCCAGTTCGACCAGATAGCGCAAATGGCCATAGGCGCCGAAGCCACGCGAAACGAAGCTCGCGACGATCCACACCGCGGCAACGATGGCAACGGTGAGAAAAGGCCGGCTGCGCAGGATTGTCAGGGCGCGCCTGCCGCCTGCGCTCTCTTTCCATGCTGTCATTGCTGCACCTTGCGGAATTGCGGGGTGGCGACCGCCCCGATGATGATGAGGCCTTGTGCGACATACTGGGCGACCGGCGTGAAGCCGAGGAAGAACATCACACTGATCATCAGGCTGAGCAGCAGGCTGCCGGCAAGAGCGCCGCGCATCGTGCCTTGACCGCCGAGGAAGCCGATGCCGCCGAGCACGGCGGCGGCGATGGAATTCAGCGTGAAGGCCGTGCCGATGACCGGATCACCCGAACCCGTTTGCGCGGCAACGAACAGACCGGCGCCTGTGCAAAGCAGGCCACTGATCGCGTAAGCCGCTATCCGTGCGCCATCGACCGGCACGCCGGAGCGATAGGCGCCGACGGGATTCTCGCCGGCAGCATAGAGGCTCAAACCAAGCGGCGTGGCGAGATAGAGCTTCCACAGAAGGACTATGAGCATCAGCAGCACGAAGGCTGCGGGCGTGTTGCCGGCAAGCAGGTCCGACAGCCATTCCGGAATGGCGCCGCCGGGTCTCGGCAGGATGAGCAGCGCAGCACCGCCGATCATGAAGGAGCCGGCGAGCGTCACCACGATCGCCGGCAACCGAAGTTTCACGACAATGAACCCGGTTGCGGCACCGATGCCGACACCGGTCAGCGCCACCGCAGCGGCACCGCCGGCTACGCCCAGCGGCCCGGTTATCGTCGTCGCGGCGATCACCGCGCCCAGGCTGACCATTGCGCCGATCGCCAGGCTGATGCCACCAGTGAGCATGAGGATCGCCTGGGCCATGGCGACCAGCGCCAGCGGAAACCAGCTCTGGGTGAATTTGGCGAAGCCGGAAGCGGTCAAGAGGCCAGGAAAGAGGAAGCCATAGGCGACGAGGAACGCCATAACCACGGCGAACAGGCTGCGCACGCCGACATTGCGGCGCAGTTGAACCGGCCAGTAGAGAGCGCCGGCTTGCCCTGAGGGAGCCACCGTATTCACGCCGCCACCTTTCGCTGTTCGGCGCCCATCGCGGCGGAAACGATCGCTTCCTCGCTCAGCGCGCCGCGCTCGAGCATGGCAACGATGTGACCCTCCCGGACCACCGCGACGCGGTCGCAAAGGTGCACCAGTTCGGGTGTGTCGGAACTGAGCAGCACGACCGCCTTGCCGGCGGCGGCGAAGTTGCGAAGCATCATGTAGATTTCGCGCTTGGTCTCGACATCGACGCCGCGCGTCGGGTCATTGAGGAGAAGCACAAGCGGGTCGTGCGGCATCCATTTCGCCAGCGCGACCTTCTGCTGGTTGCCGCCCGAGAGGGCCTGCGCCGGCCGGTCGAGGTCGCCCTTGATACCAAGCTGGGCAGCGAGACCTCTTGCCGTCTCGCGCTCGGCACGGCGGCTGCGCAGCTTCAGCGCCGGCAGTCTTGCGAAAGCGGGCAGCATCAGGTTGGTGATGATGGAATGGATCAGGTGCAGGCCCTCGCGCTTGCGGTCGGCCGGGACATAGGCGAGGCCAAGCGCGTTGGCTTTCGGCACACCGCTGGGCAAACCCGAAGCCCCCTTAACGATCGCGGATGCCGTCCTGGCCGGAATGGCACCGTAGAGGCCGAGCAGCAAATCTTCCTGCCCTTGCCCGACCAGGCCTCCGATGCCAAGCACCTCACCCGTCCTGATGTCGAGATCGACGTCGCGCATCAGGCCGGCCGAAAAATTGCGAACCGAAATGGCGTTGGCAGCCGATGCCGAAGGCTGCCAATGCGGAAAGAGGTCGCCGGGGTCGCGCCCGACCATCAGCCGTACCAGTCCTCTGGCGTCGGTTCCTTCCAGGGTGCGGTCCGCCGTGCAGGTGCCGTCCTTCAGGACGGTGACGTGCTGGCACAGCGCCATGACTTCGTTCAGCCGGTGCGAAATGTAGAGAATGGCGATGCCCTCGCCGCGCAGCCTCTCCAACAGGTCCGTCAGGATTTTCGTTTCGATTGCCGAAAGCGACGAAGTGGGTTCGTCGAGAATGAGCACGCGCGGCCGGCGGTAAAGCGCCTTGGCGATCTCCACCATCTGCCGGCGGCCAAGCGACAATTGTCCGACCGGCATCGAGAGCGGTTCGTGAAGTCCGACAAGATCGCATGCTGCCCTGGCCCGCACTGCGAGTTCGGGATAGTCGAGCAAACCGAACCGGCGCGGATAGGCGCCAAGGCCGATGTTCTCGGCGATGGAGAGGCTGGCCGTCAGGCTGAGTTCCTGCTGGACGACGGCAATCCCTGCCTGTTGCGCATAGGCAGGGCTCATGCGCGACACCGGGCGCCCATCGACCTCGATCGCCCCGCCGTCCGGGCGCAAGGCACCGGACAAAAGGTTGATCAGCGTCGACTTTCCGGCGCCGTTCTCGCCGAGCAACGCATGCACGCGGCCCGGCTGGAGAGCGATGGAAACATCGCGCAGGACGGGATTGCCGAAGAAGGACTTCGACACCCCCCGCGCGGCAAGAAGCGGAGCCGTGGCCAGCACTTTCTGCGACCTTTCAGGCTTATTGCTCAGCCAGAAGTTTCTTGAACAACTCCTCGTCGTAGGGCGAATAGATATAGCCGTCGGCCGGAAAGTCGGCCGCCCGTGCGAGGTACTGATCGATATTGGAATTGTCGATCACCGGCAGCGGGATCTTGACAAAAGCCGGCACATCCTTGCCTTCCAGCGCCTGGACGGCGGTGTAGGTGGCGAAAGCGCCGAGCCAGTTCGGCTGCATGGTTGCCCAGCTCTTGAGGCCCTTTTCCTTCCAGAGTTCGAGGAATTGGCGGGCATTCTCGCCGGTGATCGGCACTTGTTCGCGGCCTTGCTTGTCGAGGGCGAGTACCGCGCCCGCAGACAAGGCGCCGCCGAGCGACAGAATTCCGTCGATCTCGGAATTGGCGAACAGCAGGCTGGTCACGGCTTCCTGTGCAGGCGCGACATTGTAGGGTGTGTTGGTCTCGGCAAGGATCGTCACCTCAGGATGGGCCTTGAGCGCCGCGTCAGCGCCTTTGCGCCGATCGTCGCTGACCGAAACGCCGGCCGGGCCGTTGAGGACGAGAATCTTGCCCTTGCCACCGATGGCGTCGATCAGGAACTTGGCCGCCTGATCGCCCCACTGCGCGGAATCGGTGTTGACCTTGGCTGTGACCTGGTCGGTGTCGACGAGGCTGTCGAAGTTGATGATGGCGATGCCCTTGGCGCAGGCGTCCGCCAGCACACGCGCCGGCGCGGTCGACGAGCCGGCAATCAGGATGATGGCGTCGACGTCGGAATCGATCATCGACTGGATCTGCTGGATCTGGACGTTGGCGTCGCCCTGGGCGTCGGTCACGACAAGCTTGTCGACCAGCCCCTGCTTCTTCAGCGTCTCGACTTCGGCTTCGATCGTGCCCTGTGTCTGTTTCATCCAGGTTGGCACGGAATAGATGTTGGCCCAGCCGATCGTGTACGGCGCCTTGCGGTCGCCCTTGATGCATTTGGCGGCCGCATTGGCCTGCGAACCGGCGCCGAAGCTCAGCAGGAGACCGAGGCAAAGGGCACTGGCGGATGCGAAAAACGATGATTTCGTCATGATTGTTCCCTTCTGAGGTTCTGCCGGACGTGCGGGATCGGGACGAGGAAACCCGCAGGGTTGCCGCATCCGGAAACCGCCCGTTTTCTCATCAGAATTGTCTGCGCCGGCTCATTATTGTCTGATATTTCAGACAATGTGTCTGTATATCGGACAAATGGGATGCTAGACTGAGCCTTGACATCTTTCAAGCGTCTTGAGACGAGGGCCGAATTGATTTTTTTCGGGGATGCGGCCGACATGAGCGATGGCGCCACTGGTCTGATCGAAACGGAAGCCGGCGCCGGGCCTCGCAATGGCGAACGCCGCCGAGGCATCGACCGCGTCATCGTGCTGTTGGAAGCGCTTTTGCGGCACCGCGCGCCTATGCGCGTCGGCGACATCGCCAAGATGATCGGCGCACCGCGTTCGACCACCTACGAAATCGTCAACAGCCTGCTCGAAGCCGAAATGCTCGAAAACGTCGGGACGGAAGGCTACCTTTATTTCGGTCGGGCCATGCATCTGTTCGGCTGGGCCTATTCGCATCACAACGCCCACTATCGGCGCATCATAGAGACGCTGGACAGGATGGCCGCGGAGACAGGCGAGACCGTGCAGTTATGCGGCCTGCGCGGGAACAAATATATCGTTCTCGATTGCCGGGATTCTTCCGGCCCGTTCCGGATTTCAAGCGATGTCGGGTTCGAGGTGCCGATCCCGTGGACGGCGTCCGGGCGGCTCCTGCTCGGCCATATGAGCGAGCAAGAAGTGAAGGACTTCATCCCGCCTGGCGACTACAAGCTTCCCGACGGCCGCGTCATTGCGCCGGCCGAATTCTTCAGCGATGTCGCTCTGGCCCGCCAGCAAGGTTTCAGCGAGACCACAGCCCTCGCCGACCGCTTCACGTGGTGCATGGCCGCGCCCATCCGCGATGGCCACGGCGCCGTCAGCAAGACCCTTTGCTTCGTATTGCCAGTCGACACACCGGAAGCGCGGCGCAGCGAATTGCTTGCCCTGCTGTGCGAACGCGCCCGCGGACTGTCGTTGGCGGGAAGCTGATGCATGTCGCCCAAAAAGCGTGCCCTCGAGCCTCACTCGAGGGTGCGCAGCGGTTTGGGATAACGACATGCATAAAGCAGGAACTTAACGCGTCTCGCGAATTGCTTTGACGCGACGCTTCCTGAAGAATTGCCCTGACGCCTTCGCCAATGGAGCGGAAAAAATGGCCGGGCTCGAATACGGCCCGGCCAAAAGAAGGTTACAACCTTCAGAGGGGAACACCGTTCAACGGATGGGAGAAAACCGTCGAACGGTGCTGCCTGTTTGAGCTTGTTTTGGGCGGGTGGCGACGAACAAAATTCCAAAGGCCGGCGGGATGACGAAAATTCCTGTTCTATGTGCTCTGACCTGTTCAGACGGGTGACGCCCTTGTCTCAACCCTTGTCTCTGGCAGATCGGCATAGTGCCGGCGCGCCACGTCGGGATGCGAGCGCAGGCGACTTTTCAGCACATTGGTGCCGACGTCGCGAAACAGTGGATTGTCCGGATCGCTCGCCGGTCCGCGCGCCTCGGCAGCCAGTTCTTCAGGCAGGGTGAGCAGCGGGATCGTCGCGTCGAGCCGGGCGCTGAAGAAAAACGGAACGGAAATCCGCTCGACACCGGCCGGCGGCGTCACGACACGGTGAACCGTTGCCCTGAGATAGCCGTTCGATGCCAGTTCGAGGAGTTCGCCGATGTTGACCACCAGCGTTCCGGGGATCGGATCCACATTCACCCAGCTTCCGTCATACTCGACCTGCAGCCCCTTGTTGTCGTCCTGAAGCAGGAGCGTCAGGAAACCGCCGTCCTTGTGTGCGCCGACGCCCTGGTCGCCGCCGGTTGTGTCGCGTCCGGGATAGCGCACGATCTTCATGCGATGGTTGGGCTCACCGCTATAGATCGGATCGAAAGCGTCCTCGGTCTGGTCGAGCGACAGCGCGAAAGCCTTCAGCAGGCGGATCGCCACCGCCGTCGCCCTGGTCTGCCATGCCAGCAGCGCCGGCTTGAGTTCCGGGAGGACCAAAGGCCACTGGTTCGGCCCTTGCAGCCGCGTCCAGGCAGGAATGCCCGGCCCCTTTGGTATGGGCCGACGCTCGACGCCGATGTCGAGCTGTTCGCGCCAATCGGCCTTGCCCCTGGTCAGTTCGCCACCGGTGCGCGTGTAGCCGCGGAATTGCGGGGACTTGACCATTTCGATGGCCAGCTTGTCGGCTTCCGGCAAGGCAAAGAACCGGCGCGAGGCGTCGAGCACCTCATCGATCTCCACACCCGAAATTCCGTGGCCGCTGAGATAGAAGAAGCCGACATCGCGGGCCGCCGTGCGCAGGTCGAACAGAAAGGTCCGACGCTCCGATGCTCCCTGCTCAAGACGGCTGAGATCGAGCACCGGTACAATCCTGGCCATGATCGACTTCCTCCTGCCTCAGGCTTGGGATCAGGCTTTTACGGTGACACGCAGGTCGTTGCGATCAAAGCAACGCTCGATCCAATCTCGATGCCATTGACAGAAAGTCAGCGCTGCGTTTGGCGGCCGGCAGGCAAATAACGACCGAACGGCTGTTCCATGGCACAATGGCATCACGGCCAGACGCTGCAATGTCATTGCATTAAAAGTTTCTGCGGTCTCAGTTTCGCCGGCCGTTCGCCCTCTCTTCAGGATGCTTGATTGCGAACGCTCAGATCACACGACACGGCGACGACGCGCCATAGCCGCTTTGAGCCATCAGCGCGCGTCTTGACAAAATATTTTGTCAACACGAAAATGAGTATGCTTGAGCTTTGGCGGGCGGCCGCATCGGCTCGTAGTGGCGTCGTACCGCACCCGGCCCCGACCGTGAGGACGCCAAACCCTGAAAGGAGTTCCCATGCCGATCAAGAAAGATGAAACCGGAAAGCGTTGGGTCGAGATGGAGTTCATCACGCCCGGCACACCCGAGCAGGTGTGGCGGGCCATTGCGACGGGTCCCGGCAACACTGCCTGGTTCACAAAAACCACAATCGACGAGCATGTCGGCGGCAGGCTTCATTTCGACTTCGGTCCCAATGGCGCGTCCACCGGCGAAGTGACGATTTGGGAGCCGCCGTTCCGTTTCGGCTATGTCGAACGCGACTGGAGCGAAGGCGCGCCGCCTGTCGCAACGGAGATCGCCGTGACCAGCCGGTCGGGTGATCGTTGCGTTGTCCGCATGGTCCATTCGCTGTTTGCCTCGACCGACGATTGGGATGATCAGCTGGAAGGGTTCGAGAGCGGCTGGCCCGGCTTTTTCGAGGTGCTGCGCATTTACCTTTCGCATTTCGCCGGCGAAAACGCCGCCAGCTTCAGCGTCATGGCCAGCACGAAGGCCGACCAGCTCTCGATTTGGAGGCAACTTACCGAGACGCTCGGACTGGCCGGCGCAAATGTCGGCGAGCAGCGGAATGGACCGCAGCAGCCGGAGAGACTATCCGGCATAGTCGAACGCGTGCGGCAGGATGACAAGCAGCGCTTCATCGCGCTGCGCCTGACTGCACCTGCTCCCGGCATTGCCCTGATCGGAACCTATGATATCGACGGCAGCGCAAACGCCAGCATAGCCCTGTATCTTTATGGCGACGACGCCGAACAGCGCGCCGCCGAGGGCGAGCCCAAGTGGCGAAACTGGTTTGGCGAAACCTTCAAGCATCCGGGCTGACGGATGCTTCTGGATCGGCCGGCCAGAAGGTCGGCCGCCTGGGCAGCGCCCAGGACGCGTCAGTCGTGGAGTTCCCTCGAGATCGCCGGGCCGACCAAAAAATCGCTGAATGTAACTTCGAAACCTTCACGTTGCGGCGAACAGCACATCATGCCGACATCGACTGTTTTCGAGGGCGGGAAGTAGGCGAGCCGCACCGGCTTCCAGCGATGGTCGGAGGCATCGAGATACTGAACGCGGATTGTCTCGGCATGGCGGGTCAGCCGGATCCTGACTCCGTCCGGACCGGCCGGGATGCTGACCAACGACCAGTCGGAAGCATCATTGGTGACGACGACGGAAAAATAGGCGAGCCCGTCGGTGAACTCGATGCCGGCCTTGACCCAATGCGTCTCGCTCAGCCGGACCATCAAACCGGCCTGATCATAGAGCACCTTGTAGTCCCCCTTGACGGTGACCTCGGCGCTGAAATCGCCCTCGACCTGCCGGTAGAGAAAGTGGCCATTGTCACGCCAGAAGTCATAAAAAGTCTCGCGCCAGAAATCGGTTTCCTTGCCGGTCCGAACATGCACGGTGCTGTCGCCGAAGGCATGATGCGGTGGCGGGTTGAGCCAAGTCAGTTCTGCAGGCTCGGATGTCATCGACTTGTTCGCCTCGCCGGTTCGTGTTGCGTCATCCGCCTCTCATGCGACGAGGCGGATTTGTCTCTTTTACGCGCTCATTTCGGCGCTTGGTAAAGCTCGGACGCGGCCTCTCTCAGCGCGCGCCGGCTCTCCGGCCTGAAATACATCATGTGGCCGCCTTCCAGCAGCTCGACGCGGATAGGCTTTGCGCCGGGAAGCGAAGGAACCTGGCCGACAAGATAGCGTGACGCCAAATAAGGTGTCACCAGGTCGGTGTAGCCGTTGACGATCAAAACACCGAGGCCGGGATTTAACGCGCGCGCCTGCTGAAGGTCATCCATCACGCCGGCATAGCCCTGACGCGTCGGGCTCGTCCCGTAATCCCAATTGCCGCTGATTTCACGGCTGAGAAGCCGATAGCTTAGATCGGTGCGGAATTTCAGTTCCTCCCTGACATAGCTGACAAAGGCGGAAGTGAGCGCCGGCACGCTTCGGTCGAGCACCGGATCAGGACCGCTGGGCCTTGGACTTTCCGGGGCAACGTCTGCCGTTTCGATCGTGCCGTCATAGACGCTGAGAACATTGCCCCTTGCCCGCGCAAACTCCTTGGCGAAGAGCGCGGTGGGAATGCGTGCAAAGTTTCGTTTCACGAGTTCGAGCGGCAGGCCGGTGATTTCGGCAACGCGCGGGCTCGCCAGACGCCCGCCCTGTTCGAGCCCGCTGGCAAGTGCGACGAGATAGTCGCCAAGCGCATAGCGTTCGACATCGGCCAACCGCTCCTGCAGTTCGGAACCGGTGACGCTTTGGCTGCGCAGGCGCACCGCCGCCAGCGACGGCAGCTCAAGCGCCCAGTGAAGCGGCTGGAACTCGTCGGGCCGCACGAGCGTGAATTCGAGCGCCGGCGAGATGAGCACGATGCCGCGAGGGCTGATGCCGATATCATCCTGGAGCGTCTTGGCAAGCAGTGCCGCCCGAAACCCGCCATAGCTTTCGCCGGCAAGAAACACCGGCGACGCTGTGCGGCCCGCTTGGGCCAGATAGAGTCGGATGAAGGCGCCCATCGCGGCCGCGTCCTGGTTGACGCCCCAGAAGCTGCGTGCCTCGGTGCCGGGTGCTTCGCGGCTGTAACCGGTTCCGACGGGATCGACAAAGACCAGGTCGGTCATGTCGAGCCAGGTGTTCGAGTTGTCCAAAAGCCGCTGCGGCGGTGGGAGAAAACTTCCATCGGCCGCTGTCGCCATCACGCGTGGACCGAGCGCGCCAAGATGCAGATAGGCGGAAGCTGCTCCGGGACCACCGTTGAATACGAAAGTGATCGGGCGCCGGGGATCAGGTTCCCGGCTTGGCTCGGGACGCAGCGTGTAGGCGACATGAAAGATTTCCGCGGTGACGTCGCCCTTGCCGGATAGCAACGACAGCGTGCCGGCCCTCGCCTGATAGTTGAGTGTGCGCCCCGCGATCACGATCGAATGATCTGAGACCTGGCGCGGCGGGAGCAGCGACAGAACGCCGCCCGAAGGCGACGGCCGCTCGGCCACTTGCGCATGGCCGGCTGGAAGGCCGCCGACCAGCACCAGCATAGCAAGGGTGATTTCTAGCAGCTTGGTACGCATGACGACTCCGCAGCGGAACGACTGGAAGCTACCACGCTGATGGCTCAGCCGAAATCACAGGATCGTGCACGCCCTCGCTGCTGGAAGGGAGACCAAGGCTTTCAACGCACGATCTTCACGCACATCGGCGTGGCGACATCGATAAACCGCCCGGTGTCGGCCAGCCGCCCCGTGGCCGCATCGCGTGCAAGAATCGAGATGCGGTCGGCGTTCTGGTTGGCCGAGAAGAGATGGCGACCTGAGGGCGTCAGCGCCAGATTGCGCGGCGTAGCGCCCCCACATGGCGCATGGTCGACCAGCGCAAGCGTGCCCGTCTGCTGGTCGACAGAAAACACGGCGACACTGTCATGCCCGCGGTTGGAGCCATAGAGGAAGCGGCCGTCGGGCGATATCTGGATGTCGGCGCAATGATTGCCCTCGCGCGCCGCGGCCGGCACGGCTGGCTTCGTGTCGATCTCGGTGAGCCTGCCTGACGCTTCGTCCAGCGCAAGCGAGACGACCGTCGAATCCAGTTCGTTCATGACGAACACGAAGCGCCCGCCCGGATGCAGCGCCACGTGACGTGGCCCGGCGCCGGGCGCTAGCGCCGACTCCGCCAGTCTGGTCAGGCCGCCGTCGGGCCCGATGCGGTACGTGACAAGCCGATCGATGCCGAGATCGGCGACCATCGCCACGCCACCGGCAATCGTCTCGGTGACGCTGTGGGCATGGGAACGTTCCTGACGAGTTGCGTCGGGACCAGTTCCGCTATGGGCAACGCTCGACAACGGCGCAGTCAGGCCGCCATCGTCGCGCAGTCCGTAAACCACGACTGAGCGATCGGGGCCGCCTTCGCCCATGCCGTAATTGGCGACCAGAAGCTTCGTCCCGTCGCGCGTGACGGTGTTGTGCGCCGTGATGCTGCCAAGCGTCGGCTGCTTGTTGATGTAGGAGAGCGCGGCGGTTTGCCTGTCGAAGCGGTAGGCCGAGACCACGCCTTCGCGCCAGGTGAACACTTCCGAGTTGGCATAGACATGGAAGCCGTCCGGCGTCACCGACAGGAAGGTCGGATTGTCGACGTCTCCCGTCTCGGCCAGTTTCCTCGTCTCCAGCGTCTCTTCGTCGAAACTGTAGACACTGAGCCCAACGCCGCGCGCGCCCTGAAAATAAGGCGCCTCGCGATTGAGGCTGCCGACGAAGACCAGACAGGCGTCGTTCATCAAATCCTCCCCTTGTTCCGCCGGCATCCAGCCGCAGCGGATCGCGGCAAGATTTCGCCTGTTCACGCTTGAAACACAATCCCATATGTGAAAATGCTATTCACTAGAGAAGATCGACGCGGGGACCGATCGTGCAATCCAATCTCGACACGAAACCAAGTACAAGGCGATGGGGCTGATCCGCGCCAGCTATGAAGTCTTCAAGGGTGAAGGAGAACTCGTGCTTTATTGCGAGCACCTGCAGACGGTAAAGTGCCGGAATCCGGCCGATTTCGCCGGCAAGACGGAGAAATAGGCGATGGCTGCCATTGCCGAATTGCCGCTGACCGGGCTCGTCGTCGTCGACATGAGCCAGTTCCTGTCAGGGCCCTACTGCTCGCTGCGGCTGCTCGACCTCGGAGCCCGCGTCATCAAGATCGAGCGACCGGATGGCGGTGACCTGTCGCGCCGGCTCTATCTCAGCGACACCGAGATCGGCGGCGATTCCACCATCTTCCACGCCATCAACCGGGCCAAGGAAAGCTTTGCCATAGACCTCAAGGACGCGGCCGATCTGGCGTCGCTGCGCGGCCTGCTGGCCAAGGCCGACGTGCTGATCCAGAATTTCCGCCCCGGCGTCATCGAGCGCCTGGGTCTCGACTACGAGGCGGTGCGCAAGATCAATCCGCGCCTGGTCTATGCCTCGATCAGCGGCTATGGCGAGGAAGGCCCCTGGGTCAAGCGGCCCGGGCAGGACCTGCTGGCGCAGGCGCGTTCCGGCGTGATGTGGCTGAACGGCGACGAGGACCAGGGACCGGTGCCGTTCGGCCTGGCGATTGCCGACATGCTGGCCGGCGCTGCCGCCGCGCAAGGCATCCTTGCCGCGCTGGTGCGGCGCGGCGTGACCGGCACCGGCAGCCATGTCGAGACCAGCCTGCTCGAAGCGCTGGTTGATTTTCAGTTCGAGGTGCTGACCACGCATCTCAATGACGGACGCCGCCTGCCGCGGCGATCGGCCTTCCGCAGCGCCCATGCCTATCTGTCGGCGCCTTACGGCGTCTATCCGGCCAAGGACGGCTATCTGGCGATCGCCATGACGCCGATCCCGAAGCTGGCCGACCTTTTGGAGCTCGAACAGCTTGCGCCCTATCGCGATCAGCCGTCGACCTGGTTCACCGCCCGCGACGAGATCAAGGCGATCATTGCGCAAAAAATCGCGACGAAAACCGTCGACGAATGGCTTGCCAACCTCGAGCCCGCCGACATCTGGTGCGCCAAGGTGCTGACCTGGCCGGAAATGATGGCCAGCGAAGGTTTTCAGGTGCTCGACATGCTGCAGACAGTGACGCGCGAGGACGACGTCTCGATCCTCACCACGCGTTCGCCGCTGCGGGTCGATGGCGTCCGCGCCAAGGTCGAGCGGGCGGCGCCGCGCATCGGCGAGCACAGCGCAAAGATCCGCGAGGAGTTCGGGCTGTGAGCGACGTGACGCTCAAAGGCATGACCTGGAGCCATCCGCGCGGCTACGACCCGATGGTCGCCTGTTCGGGACTGTGGAAGCGGCAGACCGGCGTCACCATCGAATGGGACAAGCGCTCGCTGCAGGATTTCGAATCGTTTGCGGTCGAGGACCTGGCCCGTGCCTACGATTTGATCGTCATCGATCATCCGCATGTCGGCCAGATCACCGCCGAGACTTGTCTGGCCCCGCTCGACGTTGTGGGGCGTGAAGAGGAACGCGCGGCACTGGCGGCAGGCAGCGTCGGCCAGTCGTATCCTAGCTACAACTGGCAAGGCCGGCAGTGGGCGTTTCCGATCGACACGGCCAGCCAGGTGCAGGCGTGGCGGCCGGACATGCTTTCCGCCGCGCCGGCGAACTGGGCCGAGATGCTCGACCTGGCGCGGCAAGGCCGCGTGTTGCTGCCGCTCAGGCCGCCGCATTCGCTGATGGTGTTCTACACGCTTGCCGGCAATCTCGGCAGGCCCGCCGTCGAAGAGCCTGGCGACCACATAAACCCTGACATCGGCGGCCGCGTTTTCGAGATGATGCGCGAGATCGCGGCTCTCGTCGATCCGGCCTGCCTCGGCATGGACCCGATCGACGTCCTGGAGGAAATGGCCAGTTCCGGCACGCGGATCGCTTGCGCGCCGCTGATCTACGGCTATGTCTCCTATGCCATCGCCGGATTCCGCAGCAGCCGCCTTGCCTTCGCCGACATTCCGCCTGCCGGCGACGCCGGTGTAGTCGGGTCGGCGCTCGGCGGAACCGGCATTGCCGTGTCGGCCTTTTCGAAGGCCACGCAAGAGGCCATCGACTTTGCCTACTGGATCGCCAGCGGCGAGGTGCAGCGCGGCCCCTATGCGTCGGCCGGCGGCCAGCCCGGCCATGCCGCAGCCTGGGACGATGCCGCCGTCAACGCAGCCGCCGGCAATTTCTACAAGGACTCCCGCGCCACGCTCGAGAGGGCCTGGGTCAGGCCACGCCACGATGGCTACATGGCCTTCCAGCAGGCGGCCTCCGATCGTATCAATCTCGGCCTGACCGAAAGGCACGATGCCGGCCGCGTCGTCGCCGATCTCAATCGCCTGTTTGTGAAGAGTCTCCGGCACCCGGCGCTGAGATGAGGCAGAGTTCGCTAACTTCTCACAAACGCCAAAGCCGCTTCGCATTGGCGGAGAGCAGCTTTTGCCGTTCATCGATGCTTGCACCGCCGAGCAGTGCATGCGTCGCCGCAATCCAGGTCGCAAGCCCGCCGCCAAGCGTGCAGACCGGCCAGTCGCTGCCCCACACGACGCGGTCCCAGCCAAAGCATTCGATGGTGTGCTCGACATAGGAACGCAGCGTTTCGACAGCCCAGGATCCAGCGTCCGCATAGGCGACCACACCGGAAATTTTGCCGACGACGTTCGGGCGCCGCGCAATCTCCGCCATATGCTCGCGCCAGGGATGCTCACTGTTGCCCTTGATGTCGGGCACGCCGCAATGGTCGAGCACGAACTGCACGTCCGGCGCGAGGTCGGCAAGCGCAATCGCCTTGGGGATCTGATGCGGCAGGACGACGAGGTCGAATGTCAGTTTGGTGCCGGCAAGCCGCTTGATGTTTGCGCGAAACAGCACGCCTTCCGAAAGCTCGTCCGGCACGACGTGGAGCACACGGCGAAAACCCCTGACGAAAGGATCGGCGCGCTGGCGCTCGAGATAGGCGGCAAAGCCCGGCTCTTCCGGACGGCAGGAGGCTATTGCCCCGCGCAGCAAGCTGTCCTTCTGGTGTGACAGCGCCTTTACGTGACTGGTCTCAGCCTCGATATCGGCTGGATCGACATCGACCTCCATGTGCAACGCGCCCTCTATGCCGGCGCGGCGAGCCTGGACTGCATATTCGTCGTAGGGGAAATCGCGGTTTAGTGCCGGCACGCCGGAGAGCCAAGGATAGCGCAACGCCGACTGGTCGATCAGATGCAGATGGGTATCGAAGATCATGATGGCGCGCTCCTCCTTCGCCGTTTCAAAAACATCTCACGCAGAAATTGTTCAATCAGTCGCCTGCTTGGCAGCGGCTCCCGCCAGCTGCGACAGGTTTTCGGCCGCTGCCAGCAACAGTTCTATGGTCCTCGTAATGTCGGGCGCCCTAGGCGCGTTGATCAGGGTTATGTAAGGGATCGACAGCGCGGCGATCGCCCTGCCGTCCGAGCCAAGCACAGGCGCCGACAGGTTGAATACACCGGCGGTCTGCATCGATGCCATCATTTCATAGCCGCGTTGCCGGATCTGGTCGAGACGGGCAAAGAAGTCCGGCGATTGAGGCGGCTTGTGGGCGCTGCGCAGATGTTCGGAGATCATCATCCGCCGCTCTTCCGGCGAGCGGAACGCCAGCAGCACATGCCCGGAGCCGGTGTCGAACAGGCTGACATGCGCGCCGACCCGAATCGAGATGCCCCAATAGTCCGGCGCCTCCTGCTGGGCGATCACCACGGCGGAGCCGCGGTCGAAGACGACAAGCTGGTTTGCCTGCTGCGAGGCCTCGGCAAGCTCGCGCATCAGCGGCGTCGCATAGGAAACCAGCCGCCGCACCGGCGCGTGCAGATGCGCCAGGCCAAACAGCTTGAGCGTCAGCGAGTAACGGTCGCCGTCCGGCCGCGTGACGTAGCCGCGCCGCACCAGCCGATCCAGCATGCGGTAGAACTCGTTGGGGCTGCGGTCGAGCTTTTTCGCGATTTCCGCCTGCGTCAGGCCGCCATCGACGCCGGCCAGAAGCTCCAGGATGTCGAGACCTTTGTCGAGCGCAGGCGCGCGATATCGGTCATCGTCCTCGTCCTCCGCCATAGTCACTCCCCGTGGTCAGCATCCGAAAGGACCATCGGCTTGGTGATTGTGTAAATTATTTGTTTGTATGTAAATAGTGGGCAGATCACCGCCGGTGCAACGCAACGCATCGCGGCATTCATAACGACGATAGTGAAACAGGAGCCGGACATGCAGCGGATGGCAATGGTGCTCGGCCTCAAGCCGGAAAAGGTCACCGAATATGTGCGGCTTCACGCAGCCGTCTGGCCTGAAGTGTTGGCGATGATTTCCGCCTGCAACATCAGGAACTATTCGATCTACCTCAAGGAGCCGGAGCACCTCTTGTTCAGCACTTTCGAGTATCACGGCACCGACTATGCCGCCGACATGGCGAAGATGGCCGCCGATCCCAAGACGCAGGAATGGTGGGCGCTGTGCATGCCTTGCCAGGAGCCGCTGCCGACCCGCAAGGAGGGCGAATGGTGGGCATCGATGGACGAAGTCTTCCATCATGACTGATGGCGTTTTCGACCCAGCCTGGCTCTCCCAGTCCTGGGCGAAGCCATCGAAGCCGCGGCCGATCGTGATTTTCGGCGCCGGCTCGATCGTCGGCGACGCGCATTTCCCGGCCTATCGGAAAGCCGGCTTTCCGGTCGACGGGCTTTTTGATCCCGACCACGCCAAGGCGGAAAAACTCGCGGCCAACTGGGGCGTCACCGCTTACCGGTCGATCGAGGAGGCTACGTCAATCGACGGCGTCATCTTCGACCTGGCGACGCCGCCGGCTGATCATGCCGGCGTGCTCAGGGCGTTGCCCGACGGCGCCGTAGCGCTGATCCAGAAGCCGATGGGCAGCGACCTCACCGAGGCGAGCGAGATCCTCGAAATCTGCCGCGCCAAGAAGCTGAAGGCGGCGGTGAATTTCCAGCTCCGCTTCGCGCCGATGATGCTGGCGCTGAAGGGTGCGATCGCCAGGGGCTGGCTGGGCGACGTGGTCGACTTCGACGCCTGGCTGGCGCTGGCGACACCCTGGCAGCTCTGGGAGTTCCTGCTGAAGGCGCCGCGCGTCGAGATCGCCATGCACTCGATCCATTATCTCGACCTGATCCGGCAATTGCTCGGCGACCCCAGGGGCGTTCACGCCAGGACGCTCGGTCATCCCGGTCACAAGGTTGCGCAAACCCGCACCAGCGCGATCCTCGACTATGGCGACACAGTGCGCTGTGCGCTGTCGATCAATCATGATCATAAATTTGGCCGAAAACACCAGGCCTGCGAGTTCCGCATCTGCGGCACCGAGGGCGCCGCCTATCTCAAACTCGGCCTCAATCTCGACTATCCGCGCGGCGAGCCTGACATTCTTGAAATCTATCCGAAGGGCGGCTCCGGCTGGGTCACGGTGCCACTCGTCGGCGAATGGTTTCCGGACGCCTTCGTCGGTCGCATGGCCAATGTCCAGCGCTACGCTTGCGAGGAAGACGCCGAGCTTGTCAGTTCCGTCGAGGACGCCTGGAGCACCATGGCGCTGGTCGAGGCCGCCTACCAATCGAGCGCGGCGCCGGCAACACCGATCGCGGCGAGGCCCTGACATGGAGCAGACGATCTATTTCGAGGATTACCAGATCGGCTCGTCGCGCATGACCAGCGGACGCACCGTCACCGAGACCGACTTCGTCGTGCATGCCGGCCATACCGGCGATTTCTTTCCCCACCACATGGACGCCGAGTTCATGAAGACGACGCCGTTCGGCCAGCGCATCGCGCATGGCACGCTGGTCTTCTCGGTCGGCGTCGGACTGACGGCAAGCGTCATCAACCCGGTCGCGTTCTCCTATGGCTATGACAGGTTGCGCTTCATAAAGCCGGTGTTCATCGGCGATACGATCAAGACCCGCACCACCATCTCGGCCAAGCAAGACGACCCAAAGCGGCCAGAGTCGGGTCGCGTCATCGAGCGCTGCGAGGTGATCAACCAGCATGGCGATGTGGTCCTGGCTGCCGACCACATCTACATCGTCGCGCGTCGCGACAAGCCAACAGCGCTTAAGGGCTCCAGCGGATTCGGTCCGCCGCATTGATGACCGCTCCCGGCGGACGGTTCGTCAAAGCGGAAAGCGCGCCCGCGAGGGCCGCTTCGGTTACTTGCCCGTCGGGTCGACCGGGGTTTCGGAGCCTCGCCTGGGTCGGCGGATGGCCCTCACCTTGCCGCTGTTTCCACCGCCGCAGAAGAACTGATCGCCACCATCGGACTCGAGCCCCGACACGCCTGTTCCAGGCGGCATATCAAGCTTCTCCAGGACCTTTCCGGTTTCAGGATCTATCCGCCTGACGTCGCTCTCGTCACCTTCCCAGGTGCCGTGCCAGAGTTCGCCGTCGATCCAGGTGACCCCTGTGACGATACGGTTGGAATCGATCGTGCGAAGTACTGCCCCTGTCTGGGGATCGATCTGATGGATTTTGCGACCGCGATTCTGCCCCACCCAAAGCGAGCCTTCGGCCCAGGCAAGTCCGGAGTCGCCGCCGCCACCTGGCGCCGGAATCGTGGCGAGCACGCGGCCAGTGTTGGGATCGATCTTCTGAATGCGATCTTCGGCGATCTGGAACAGGTGCTGGCCGTCGAAGGCCGTTCCTGCGTGCGCGGCGACATCGATCGCGCGCACCACCTTGCCGCTCGCAGGGTCCAGGGCGTTCAGTCTGTCTCCTGACGCAAACCAGACGTGCTGACCGTCGAACGTAACCCCAGCCACCTGGTCGACATCCGGAAAGGGTCCATATTCGCGGAGGACTTCGGCTGCAGATCGTTTCATGCTTCTATCCTAGTAGCCCGACAGCGAGCCGGGGAGTAACAAGATTGTCGGGAATCCCGGCACGGGCGGGGTCATCCAACGACGCGCTCGCCCGCGGCCGAACGACTGCACCTTGCCTGCTGCCGCAAGCTGCTCGAGCGAGCGCTGCACGGTGCGCGAGCTGGCTCCGAGCGCAATTGCGAGCGCCGAGCTCGACCACGACTCGCCGTCGGCGAGGAAGGCGAGCACCGCTGCATGCGGCTCGTCGGCGGGCGGCGCCAGCACCACGACATCGCGTGGGCGGCGCGGCTTAAGCGCAAAGCCTCGCTTGGTCGCGCTCACATCCGCCAGTGACCGCAACTCCACCCGAAGCCGACCGACTTCGACCCGCAACCGGGCGCGATGCGATTCATCGGCGTGCTTGCCGCCGAAGGCGCATGCGACGAGCGTGCTCCGCGGCACGTCTGCGGGCCAGGCTTCGCCCAGCGCTCGCGCAAGCGCGAACAGGACCGGGCGCGTCGCCAGCGAGACGATCATGCCGGCGTCCCGCACGATATTGCGGCAGGCGTCGACGACGAGTGCCCCCGACGCCAGCAGCGCTTCGACCTCCTCGAGCAGGAGCGGGCGCTCAACCCCGCGCGCGATCAGGCGCGCCGCGGGCGTGTTCATCACCAGGGATGCGCCTTCAACCTCGGCCGTCAGCGCTGGAATGTCCGCCTGGCCCGCCGCGTGCGCGGCCCGCCCGAGCGCAGCGCGCGCCGCCTTGGTGCGGAGGCGGCGTATCGCGATCCCCGCAATCACCAGCTCGTGGGCGGCCCTCGACGCGGGTGGGAGCGTTGTCGGGTCGAAGCCAGCCAGCCTGCCCTCCGCCTCATCGAGGCGTCCGATCAGGAGCAGGCGCCGCGCTTCGAGATTGCGCGCATGCGCGGCATTGACGTGGTCGCCGTGTTTTTCAAGCGTCGACCGCGCGGCGTCGAGTGCCTTCGCCGGCCAGCCGAGGTCGCGCGAGACGAGCGCGATCTCGGCTTCGGCGACGACGCACCTCGCGCGTGCCACCGCCTCTCTCGGACCGAAGGCGCGCGCAGCACTTTTGAGAAGAGCCTTTGCTCGGACGAGATCGCCGAGCTGCGCCATCGCGATGCCGCGCAGCGCAAGCGCGGGCGCATCCTCACGCAGGGCGACCCGCTTCAAAGCGCCAAGAGGATCACCCGTCGCAAGGGCGCGCGCCGCAGCGGTGATCAGCGAGTCCATCGGAATCCCGTCACACTTGTCACTCTCACCTTTCGATGTCCGCTCCTAATCTATCTCAGCACCAACAGCCAGCGCGCCGTGTCGAAAAGGGATGACATCTCGATGACACTCCACCCCGACCAGAAGATGCCGCCCGAAGGCAGCGGATCTGCCGATTTCCCAACCGACTCTGTCGCCGCCCGTGGCGCGGCCGACTGGCTATCGCTGGCGGCCGCGCCCACCTTCGCAATCATGGCGCTGCTGACGGCCGTTACCGGTGATGCCGACATGATCTGCGCGGCGCAAGATGCGTCGCCGCTGAACGAAATGCCGATGATGTACTTGCTGATGAGCGCCTTCCATTTTGCGCCCTGGCTGAAGCTGGTCGCCGGCCGACGAATCGGTGCCCACCGGTCGTGACCCGGGCGTGCGCCAGGTCAAACGTGAATTACAGAGTTCCGCCGGATAGGTTGACCTCGCCTGCATGACGCATCATGCGGCGAAAGCTCATCGAGATATGGGCTCGCCTGATGTGCCCGATCGACTCCCAGTCGCCAATCTCGGCGGCGGCAAGCACCTCTTCCATTTCGCGGCGGAACGCAGTGAACTCCTCGACCAGGCCCAACTGCGGCATCATCTTCAGGACGACGCGCGCGACCTGAAAATACAGGCGCTCGCTGATCTCGCGCAGCGGCTGGTTGCCGGTCATCGCGGTGAGCTCGTAGAAAAAATCCATGTTGAGGCGCAGGAAAGCGCGCTGGTCGGGATTGAGCACATCGGAATCGCAGCGCGCGATGAGTGCCCTTATCCGGTCGAGGTCGTCCGCCGTGCGCGGGATCGGTGAAAGCTTGCCGACGAGGAGCGCCAGCTCCAGGCGCAAGTGATAGACCTGCTGCAATTCCTCGATGTCGACATCGGTGACGATCGTGCCGACGCCATGGACGGACTGAACCAGACCCTCGGATTCGAGGCGCGCCAGGACACGGCGAACCGGCGTGCGGCTGATCTGGAATTCCTGGGCAAGCTCTTCCTCGGAGAGATGGCTGCCGGGCGCATAGTCGAGCAGGCAGATGCGGTCGCGCAGTATCCGGTAGATACGCTCGAACCGCTCCCGCGCCGAGAGCGGGCGCGGCGGTGCGGCGGTCACGGCCAGGGGCGTGGCAGTCGTCTCAAGCGTCATCCAGCCTCCAGGACAGCGTGCAGGAACTGCCGCGTCCGCTCGTTCTTGGGGGCGCCGAACAACTCGTTTGGCGGCCCCTGCTCGCAGATCTTGCCGGCATGGAAAAAGCAAACGCGATCGGAGAATTCCTTGGCAAATCCCATCTGGTGGGTGACCATTAGCATGGTGAGGTCATGTTCCCTGCCGAGTTTTCGGATGACTTCAAGCACCTCGCCGACGAGTTCGGGGTCGAGTGCCGAGGTCACCTCGTCGAACAGCATGATCTTGGGCCGCATGGCGCAAGCGCGGGCGATGGCGACACGCTGCTGCTGGCCGCCGGAAAGCTGCGAGGGATAGTGGTCCTTCTTCTCCGACAGGCCGACCATGTCGAGCAGCTCGGCCGCACGCGCCTCGGCATCGGCCCGCTTCATGCCGAGCACGGTTATCGGCGCCTCGATGCAGTTCTGCATCGCCGTCATGTGCGGGAATAGGTTGAACGACTGGAACACCATGCCGATCTTGGCGCGGATCTTGCGGATGTGCGCGAGATCGGCGGGAACAAGCTTGCCGTTCCTCTCCATGTGGGTGAGCGGCTCGCCTTCGACCCAGATGACGCCGTCATTGATCGTCTCCAGCGTCATCAGCATGCGCAGCACCGTGGTCTTGCCGGAGCCGGACGGCCCGATGATCGAGACCTTCTCGCCGCGTGCTATGTCCAGATTGAGCCCGTCGAGAACGGTCAGCGCGCCGTAGCGTTTCGAAACATTGTCGAAGCGGACCATCGGTTGTTCCGTCATCGCATGGTCCTCCGGTTGAGCAAGCCTTCGAGGGAGCGAATGAGCGCGGCAGAAACCAGGCTCATGGCAAGGAAGAACAGGCCGACCAGCGTCATCGGCTCAGTGTAGCGGAAGGTTTCGGAGCCGATGATCTTGGCGGTCTGCATCAGCTCCAGCACGGCGATTGCGGAAAGCAATGGCGTCTCCTTGAACAAGGCAACCAGATAGTTGCCGAGCGCCGGAACGATCGGCGGGATCGCCTGCGGAATGATGATGTCGCGGAACGTCGTCCAGGCTGACAGATTGAGGGCGACCGAGGCTTCCCACTGGCCGCGATGGATGTTGTCGAAACCGGCTCGATAGACCTCCGAACAATAGGCAGCGTAGTGGATGCCGATGGCAAGCACCCCGGCGGTGAAGGCGTCGAGCACGACACCGAATTTCGGAAAGACGAAGTAGAGAAAGAATATCTGGATCAGCAACGGGGTCGACCGGATCAGTTCGACCAGCACCGAAATCGTCCAGCCGGTCCACGGCACGGCGATGCGGACGACCGCCAGCACCAGGCCAAGCGAGGCGGCAAGCGCAAACCCGATCAGCGTCGCCTCGATGGAAACGATGGCAGCGCTGGCGAGCACCGGCAGGATTTCAAAAGCAAATGCCCAGTCCCAGATCATGCTGCCTTCCCCCGCGCCAATCCGAGCGAAGCCCGCCTTTCGAGCAGCCGCATGCCGATGGTCACAACCAGCGACATTGCCAGGTACATCAGCAGGACGAGGGTGAAGATCGGAATGGTCTTGAACGTGTTCTGGTTCATTTGCTGCGCCTTGAAGGCGAGGTCCGAGAGCGTGATCAGCGAGACCAGCGCTGTCGATTTCAAAAGCTCGATGAACAGATTGCCCCAAGGCGGGATCATGGCGACGAAAGCCTGCGGCAGGATGATCCGGCGCAGCATCTGGGGGCGGCTCATGTTCAATGCGGTAGATGCCTCCCACTGTCCGCGGGCGACGGACTGGATCGCGCCGCGCACGACTTCTGATCCGTAAGCACCGACGTTCAGGCCGAGCGCCAGGACAGCAACCAGGAATGCGTTGAGCGTGACACCGAATTGCGGCAGCACGAAAAACAGCCAAAACAATTGCACCAGCGCCGAGGTGCCGCGGAAGATCTCGACATAGACCGTGGCCAGCCATTTGAGCGGCGCCGGGCCATACATCCTTGCCAGCGCCGCCAGCACGCCCATGACAATTGCCAGCAGGCTGCCGAGGATAGCGATCTCGATCGTCAGGACCGCGCCTTGCAGCAGCCCCGGCATAAACACTTTGTAAGATTCCTGTGTTGCCAAGGCACCGATCACGACAAGCGCGACGACCAGCATGGCAACGAGCGTACGGATTCCCATGCGGATTCCCCCAGGAAAAAAGGGGCGGCGCTTTCGCGCCGCCAGCAGTTGGGAACCTATTTGCCCGCGCAAAGCTCCGCGGTGGTCTTGTTGGGGAGGTAGTCCTTGCCGAAGCCGAGCGGCTCGACCAGCGCGATGTGCTCCGGCGAACCGAGGAACGTCTTCAGCTCGGCGTTGAACGCCTCCTGTAGATCGGTATCTTCCTTGCGGAAGCCGAAGCCGCCATGGCCTTTCACCGACTTGCCGGCAACCTCGCCGAACGGCTTGGTCGATTCGACGCCGTCGGCCT
Source organism: Mesorhizobium sp. WSM4817 (assembly GCF_055811135.1). Lineage (NCBI taxonomy): Bacteria > Pseudomonadati > Pseudomonadota > Alphaproteobacteria > Hyphomicrobiales > Phyllobacteriaceae > Mesorhizobium > Mesorhizobium sp. WSM4817. The sequence goes on from NZ_JBVVQQ010000003.1 coordinate 369,387, forward strand.
TCTTGGCCATGTCGGCGATCGAAAGAGCGGTTAGTGCGGCAGCGTCGGCACGGCCCGACTGGACGGCGGCGACCAGACTGGACTGGTCGGGCAAGGCAACGATCTGCCCTGCGGCGACACCAGCGTCCTTGGCATAGCCGCCCTCGACGGCGCCGGCCATCACGGCGAGCTTGAGATCCGGGTTTTCCTTGATGCTGGAAAAGTCCTTCACGCCCTTTGGATTGCCTTTTGCCACCAGCATCGCCTGACCGATGCCGTAGGACGGCTCGGAGAAATTGATCTCGGCACAGCGCTTCGGATTGATGAACATGCCGGCGGCGATGATATCGAAGCGGCCGGCCTTGAGACCTGGGATAAGCGAGCCGAATTCGGTCAGCACGCCGTCAACCTGCGCGATCCCCATCTTGGCGAGCACCGCCTTGGCAACTTCCGGCGCTTCGCCGGTCAGCTTGCCGTCAGGCGTGGCGTAACCGAACGGCGCCTCGTTGGCAAAGCCGACGCGGATATAGCCGTCCTTCTTGGCCTGTTCGAGGGTGGTTTCCGCATAAGCGGGCAGCGCCGTGAATGATGTCGCGGCAAGCGCGAGGCAGGCGGCGGCTTTCACGACCATCCGGCGCGATATCGATGATTTGAACATGCTTTTCTCCCATTGAACAACTGACTGATATTCCCGGGCGCGGCCTTCTTCGAGGTCGACACCTACCTATCAAGACGTATACAACTGCCCTAGACATTGTGCAAGCTAAGATATAAAAACTACAGAAATCTGGTAATAATTCGTAATCGGACCACACATTATTGCCAGTTGTGCACAATTTAAGAAAAAACCAGCGTACTGGCAGGTGGGATTTCGGTGGCGAGCGCGAGCGGTTTCGGGACTTTCACGCAAGCGGAGTATGCGCAGCGCCTGGCCGGCGTGAAGTCACGCATGGAGAAGGCCGGCTTCGACCTCATCATCTGTCAGGACCCAGCTAATATGTGCTGGCTGACCGGCTATGACGGATGGTCGTTCTATGTTCCGCAATGCGTGCTCGTCCATCTCAGGGAAGACCGGCCGATCTGGTTCGGCAGGGCGCAGGACGCCAGGAGCGCACGCCTGACCACCGGCCTGCCGGAGAAGAACATCGTGCCGTTCTCGGAACGGCTGGTGCAGCAGCCTGTCGAACACCCCTATGACGAACTCGCCCAGCTGATCCGGTCGCGTGGCTGGGGAAACGCCCGCATCGGCGTCGAGATGGACGCGCATTATTACACCGCGCGCTGCCATGCCCATCTCGTCAGCGGGCTGCCTGACGCGCACTTCGCCAACAACCACGATCTCGTCAACTGGGCGCGGCTGGTCAAATCCGAAGCCGAGCTGGCGCTGATCCGCGAGGCCGGTGCGATCTGCACGCACGCCATGAAACGCGGCATCGAAAAAATGCGGCCCGGCGTGCCGCAGAACCATGTCATTGCGGAAATCTATCAGGCACAGATCATGGGCGTGCCCGGAGCGGGCGGCGACTATGCCTCGATCTGTCCGCTGATGCCCGTCGGCGAGGGCACCAGCACGCCGCATCTGACCTGGTCCGACGCGCCGCTGCCGGACAACGGCCTCGCCATTCTGGAGATCGCCGGGGTGCGGCGGCGCTATCATGCGGCGCTGACGCGGACCGTGCATTTCGGCAAGCCGCCGCAAGCCCTCGTCGACATGGCCGAGGCGATTGTCGAGGGCGTCGACGCCGGCCTTGAGAAGGCGCGCCCCGGCTACACCGCCGAAGAGGTGGAAGCCGCCTGGCAGGCAGTGTTGAGGAAGAACGGGCTGAAGAAGGAGAGCCGCGTCGGCTATCCGGTCGGGCTCGCCTACCCGCCCGATTGGGGCGAACGCACCGCAAGTCTTCGTCCCGGCGACACCACCGAGATGCAGTCCGGGATGTGCTTCCATTTCATGGCCGGCGTTTGGCTCGACGATTTCGGCATCGCCATCTCGGAATCCTTCGTCGTCACGGATCGCGGGGGCGAACGCCTCTGCGACCTGGCGCGCGAACTCATCGTCATCGACTGAGCATGGGGACTGGAAGCCGGTCACCGACGAAAGATCATGCCGGCAACGAAACCGGTAACCAGCACGAGGACGCCTGATGGACCGTAATCCGTTTTCCGAGGCCGAAATCGCCGACCGCCTTGTCAGGGTCCGCACGGCGCTGGCTGAGCGCGAGCTCGACGCGGCGGTCTTTGCTTCGCCGGAGAACGTCTTCTATCTCACAGGGCTCGATCACTGGGGATATTTCGCCCCACACCTGCTGATCGTGCCGCTCGAAGGGAAACCTGTTCTGGTCACCCGCTCGATGGAAAGGGTGACGATCGAAAAACAGGTGACGGCAGCGGAATTCCGCGGCCATTCCGACAGCGAAACGGCGGCCGACCTTGCCGCGCGGCTGCTTGCGGAGCTCAGCCTGTCCGGCAAGCGGATCGGCCTCGAATACTGGACGGCTGGCCTCAGCCATGGGCTTGCCGTCGCACTCCAGACGCAGGCCGATGCCAGATGGAGCGATGTTTCCGGGCTGGTCGACAGGATGCGGCGAGTGAAGAGCGCCGAGGAACAGGCACTGATGCGTCAGGCGGCACAAGTGACCGACGCCGCCGCCGGCGCCGCGATCGCCGCGATCTCGGACGGTGTCTCCGAACAGGAGGTCGCAGCCCAGTGCGTTGCGGCGATGATCCGCGCCGGCGGTCATGCTCCGGGCTTCGGCCCGTTCATCCGCCCCGCCGCGCGCCTGGGCGAAGAGCATACGACCTGGGGCGACGGGATCTACCGCAAGGGCGAGCCGGTCTTCATCGAACTGTCCGGCTGCATCTCGCGTTATCACGCGCCGCTCGGCCGGCTCGTTCGCATCGGCCATATCAGCGACGAAGACGCCGCGATGGCGGAGGTGACCGCCAGGGCGTTCGATGCCGTCGTCGAGGCACTCAGGCCCGGCGCCAGGGCGCGCGACGTCTACGCCGCCTGGCAGACCGTCGCCGACGAGGCCGGTCTTTCCCATTATCGCCGCCATCACTGCGGCTACCTTGTCGGCGCCGGACAGCCGCCATCATGGACCGGCGGCAATTCGGTGACCGGCTTGAGGCACGATTCCGATCTCGAAATCGAGACCGGGATGAGCTTCCACATCCTGTCGTGGCTGATGGGCACCGGCCGCGGCGATGACTTCGTCTCCAACACCGTGCTTCTGACCGATGGGGGCGCCGAAGTGCTTACCCGCACGCCGGCCGGCCCGATCGTTCGATAGGCCGCAGGCATGGCGCGCTACTCGGCATTTTCGATTTTCCGCAACGCGCTGTCTGGCCAGAAGAACTGGCAGCGCGCCTGGCGGGCAGCGGAGCCAAAACCGTCCTACGACGTGATCGTCATCGGCGGCGGTGGACACGGCCTCGCTACCGCCTTCTACCTCGCCGAGAACCACGGCATCCGCAACGTCGCGGTGCTCGAAAAGGGCTATGTCGGCGGCGGCAATATCGGCCGCAACACCACCGTCATCCGCTCCAACTACCTGCTCGACGGCAACACCCAGTTCTACGAATTCTCGATGAAACTCTGGGAGAACATGTCGCGGGCGCTGAATTTCAACGTCATGTTCTCGCAGCGCGGCCAGTTCGTCACCGTGCATTCCGCCGACCAGCTCGACGGCTTCAGCCACCGCGCCAACATCATGCGGCTGAACGGCATCGATGCCGATATCCTCAACCGCGACGCGGTGCGCCGTCTCGTGCCCTATCTCGATTTTTCCGACACCGCCCGCTTCCCGATCCATGGCGCCATCTTCCAGGGCCGGGCGGGCACGGCGCGCCACGATGCGGTCGCCTGGGGCTATGCGCGCGCCGCCGACGGCCATGGCGTCGACATTATCCAGAACTGCGAGGTGACAGGCTTCCTCCGCGACGGCGACAGGATCGTCGGCGTCGAAACGACGAAAGGCCGGATCGGCGCCGGCAAGGTCGGCCTCGCTGTTGCCGGTCATACATCCGTGCTCGGCGCCAAGGCCGGCCTGGAACTGCCGATCGAAAGCCACGTCCTGCAGGCCTTTGTCACCGAACCGCTGAAGCCGTTGGTGGACCATGTTGTCGCCTATGGCGCCGATCATTTCTACGTCAGCCAGTCGGACAAGGGCGGGCTGGTCTTCGGCGGCAATCTCGACGGCTACAATTCCTACGCCCAGCGCGGCAATCTGGGCGTCGTGCGCGAAGTGGCGGAGGCGGCGATCGCTCTGATGCCGTGCATTTCGCGCATCCGACTGCTGCGCCATTGGGGCGGCGTCATGGACATGACGCCCGATGCCAGCCCGATCATCTGCCCGACACCGATCGAAGGCCTCTATCTCAACGGCGGCTGGTGCTATGGCGGCTTCAAGGCGACGCCGGCTTCCGGCTGGTGCTTCGCCCACACGATCGCCACCGGCAAGCCGCATCCGTTGATCGCAGCCTATGGGCTCGATCGTTTCCGCACCGGCTACACGCTCGACGAGGCCGGCGCCGGCCCCTCAGCCTGGCTGCAATAGGAGGCGCAAGACAATGCTGCGCATCGAATGCCCCTGCTGCGGTCCGCGCGACCATGACGAGTTCCGCTACAGCGGCGACGCTTCCGTCACGCGTCCGGCGCACGACGATCCCGATCCCGAGGCCTGGTACCGTTACGTCTATGTCAGGACAAATCCGGCGGGCCTGCACCGCGAGTTCTGGCAGCACGTGACCGGCTGCCGCCAATGGCTGGTGGTCGAACGCGACACGCGCAACCACGCCATTGCATCGGTCGAGCTGGCCAGGAAATTGTCGGCCAGGAAATCACCCGCCAGGAAATCGCCGGCATGAGTTCGAACCACAAGCGGTTGTCGATGGGTGGCCGTATCGACCGCGAGCAGCCGGTCGAGTTTACCTTCGACGGCCGCGAACTGGCTGGATATCGCGGCGACACGCTTGCCTCCGCGCTGCTCGCCAACGGCGTCACCCTGGTCGGGCGCAGCTTCAAATATCATCGTCCGCGCGGCATTTTTTCCGCCGGACCCGAGGAACCGAACGCGCTGGTCACGCTCGCAACCGCAGGCAGGCGCCAGCCGAACCTGCCGGCAACGACGCTGGAACTCGGAGACGGCCTAATCGCTGAAAGCCAGAACCGCTGGCCGTCGCTTGCCTTTGATGTGCAAAGCACCAACGGCCTGCTGGCGCCGTTCCTTTCGGCCGGCTTCTACTACAAGACCTTCATGGGCCCGACGCGCCGCGCCTGGATGTTCTACGAGCACTTCATCCGCAAGGCGGCCGGGCTCGGCAGAGCCGGCACCGACTCCGACCCCGACCGCTACGACATCAGGCATGCCTTTGCCGATGTCGCAATCATCGGCGGCGGCCCAGCGGGATTGTCGGCGGCGCGTGCTGCCGCAGCGGCCGGCGCGCAGGTGGCGCTGATCGAGCAGGATTTCCTGCTCGGCGGCCAGCTTCTGGCGGAAGCTTCCGACAGCGCTGCGGCCGCATGGCTGAGACAGGCCGAGGCCAAACTGGACGGCTTCAAAACCGTCGCCCTGATGAAGCGGACGACCGTCTTCGGCATCTATGACGGCAATGTCATCGGACTGGTCGGGCAACGCGACCCAGCCAGTCCGCGGCCGGCCGGCGAAGTGCTGCAGACATTGACCATGCTTCGCGCCCGCTCGATCGTTTTCGCCACCGGCGCCATCGAGCGACCAATGGTATTCTCGAACAACGACCGACCCGGCGTGATGCTTGCGTCGGCCGCCCGGACCTACCTCAACCGTTTCGCCGTCCTGCCCGGCAAGAAAATAGTCGTCGCCACCAGCAATGACGGCGCTTGGCGCACCGCCTTCGACTATGCCGCAGGCGGCGCAGAGGTGACGGTTGCCGATCTGCGTGCAGCGCCGTCCACGGCGCTTGCCGCAGAAGCAAAACGGCTCGGCGTAGCGGTGCGAGCCGCAACGCGCATCGTCGACGTGCGCGGCGGCCATGCCGTCAGGCGTGCAACGCTGAGCGGAGCGGACGGCCAGTCCGAGGCCGCATGCGACCTGGTCTGCGTGTCCGGCGGCTGGTCGCCAACCGTGCATCTCACCTCGCACCTGGGCGTCAAACCTGGATATCGCGACGACATTGGCGGCTTCGTGCCGGCCGCGTTTCCGGCGGACCGGTTCGGCGCCGGCTCGATGATGGGAATTTTTTCGACCGCCGATGTCATCGAGAACGGTCATCGCGCCGGCACCGCGGCAGCATCGTTCTGCGGCAAGTCGGCGCCGGTGCCCGCTCCGTCGAAACTCGATCTCAGCGAGACCGCCACGGCCTCGTTTCGCGAAATCTCTTCTCTCGGCCGTGGAAAGGCCTTCGTCGATTTCCAGATGGACGTGACGACCGGGGATATCGAACTCGCCCATCGCGAGGGCTATCAATCGGTCGAGCACCTGAAGCGCTACACCACGCTTGGCATGGGCACCGACCAGGGCAAGACCAGCAATTTTGCGGCGCTTGCCGCGATGGCGGCGCTGCGCAACGCAACCATCCCCGAGACCGGCGCCACGACCTTTCGACCGCCCTATACGCCGGTTGCCATCGGTGCGCTTGCCGGACGCGCCATCGGCCATCATTTCAAGCCGATCCGCCGCACGCCGATGCACGACTGGCATATGGCGAACGGCGCCGAGATGCTGGAGGTCGGGCTCTGGATGCGGCCCTATTTCTACAGGCAATCCGGGCGCGACGTGAACGAAGCCTATGTCGCCGAAATGCGGAGTGTGCGCCAGGCCGCTGGCCTGATGGACATCTCCACTCTCGGCAAGATCGACGTCCAGGGCCCGGATGCCGCGATTTTCCTCGATCGCATCTACGCCAACGGCTTTGCCAAACTGCCGGTTGGCCGTGCGCGCTACGGCGTCATGCTGCGCGACGACGGCATCGTCTTCGACGACGGCACCACGACGCGGCTGGCCGAGAACCGGTTCTTCATGACCACCTCGACCGCCAAGGCCGCCGACGTGCTGTCGCGTCTTGAATTCCTGCTCGATACGGCCTGGCCGGATTTGCGCGTCGCCGTGACCTCGGTGAGCGATGAATGGGCGGCGATGTCGGTTGCCGGACCGAAAAGCCGCGCAATTCTGAGTGCCGCGTTTCCCGCTCTCGACGTTTCCGATGCAGCGCTTGCCCATATGGGATTGCTCGAAAGCGAATGGCAGGGTCGTGCGCTCCGCATCCTGCGCCTCAGTTATTCCGGCGAGCGCGCCTACGAAATCTATGTCGGCGCAACTGCCGGTGAACAGCTTTGGAGCCGCCTGCTCGAAGCAGGCAGGCCGCTCGACCTGAAACCTTACGGCGTCGAGGCGCTCGGCGCGCTGCGCGTCGAAAAGGGCCATGTCGCCGGACCTGAAATCGATGGGCGCACGACGCTCGACGATCTTGGCCTCGGCCGCATGGCGGGCAAGCGTACCGGCTTCGTCGGCGACGTGCTGCGACGGCGCCCCGCCTTCCAGTCGCCCGACCGCCAACGCCTGGTCGGACTGGAGTGCATCGAGGAGGGAAAACGCCTTCGCGGTGGCGCCATCCTGTTTCTGCCGGGCGAGAAACCTTATGGCCACGGGCGCGGGCGCGTCACCTCCGTCACCTTCAGCCCCGAACGCGGCCACTATGTCGGGCTGGCCCTGCTTGCCGGCGATGTCGCCAGCGAAGGAAGCGAGGTCGTGGCAGTCTATCCGATGAAAGCCGAAACGGTCCGTGCCCGCATCGTCTCGCCGGTATTCCTCGATCCGCAGGGGGAGCGACTGCATGGCTAGCCCGGATTTCAGCCTGTCCGTGGTCGATTGCCCACTCATCCAGATCGAGGGCTGGGACGGCACGCTGGCGCAATTCGAATCGAACCTTTCGGCATCACTCGGCACGAAACTTCCCGCCTCGGTCGGAGAGACGGTCCGTCACAAAGGTTTTCTCGTCATCCGCGTCGCGCCTCGCCGCTTGTGGCTGGCTCTCGACGACGGCGCGCAAGCATCTTCGCTTGCAGTCGACCCGGATCTCGGCTGTTCGGTTTCTCTCGGCGAGGGTCGCGTGCGTTTCAGAATGACCGGGGCGGACATCGCAGGAGTGCTCTCCAGATGCATCGCGGTCGACTGGTGCGCGCCGGCGGCCGCCCCGGGCCGCGCCGTGCTGACATCCTTGCACCATGTGCCCGTGCTGTTCCTGCGCACCGGCGATACCGCGTGCGAACTCATCGTGCCGCGAAGTTTTTCGCAAAGCCTCTCAGACTGGATTGCTGACGCCGCGGGGAAAGGGCCAGGCGCGAATGCTCCCGTCAGGAGCCGCTCCACGGTCTTGCCCCTTGGATGATCTCTTGAGCACGTGCGGCAAAGCGACCGGCGAGCGGCGACTTGCTGGCAGCATCGGCCGACGCCGCGCTGCCTGCCCGCGCCCGGTCGGCGATGCCGACGAAGATCACCGCGAAACGGAACAGCGAAAAAACCAGGTGGAACCGTTGCAGGGGCGCAGTGGGCACGGCATGGGCGAAATAATGGTCGAGGAATTCGCGCTGGCTGGGGATGCCGAGGGCGGCATGATCGAGGCCGAGGATGCCGCCATATTCGTCTGGCGTCGAATGCCAGGTCATCGAGCAAAAGCCGACATCGGCGAGCGGATGGCCGATCGTCGACAGCTCCCAATCGAGAATGCCGATCACCTCCGGCCTGCCGGGATGGAACAGCAGATTTCCGAGGCGGAAGTCGCCATGAGCGATCGACACGCGTCCATCATCAGCGGGCATATGCTGCGGCAACCAGTCGGCGACGGCTTCGAGTGCCGGAATTCTGTCACTCGGCGATTCCCTGAGCTGCCGGGTCCAGCGGCCAATCTGGCGCTCGAAATAGTTGCCGGGCCGGCCGTAATCGCCGAGACCGACCGCGTCGGGACGGACAGCATGCAGTTTGGCCATCGCTTCGGCCATGCCGAAATAGATGGCGCATCGCTCCGCGGGGACGAGGCCAGGCAGCGAACAGTCGTGAAAGACACGACCATCCAGCCGCTCCATCAGGTAGAAGGGCGTACCGAGCGGCTCGACACCGTCGTGAAAGAGCACCGGCCCTGGCACCGGAACGTTGGTCGGTGCGAGTGCTTCAAGCACGCGGAATTCTCGATCGATGGCATGCGCCCCACGCAGGATCGGCCCGGCCGGCTTCTTGCGCAGCACCATGCGATGCGCACCATAGTCGACGAAATAGGTCGGGTTGGACTGCCCGCCGCCGATCCGCCCGAGCGCCATTGCGGCATCGCCGAAGCGGTTCGCGAGAAAGCCCTTCAATGCCGCAGGATCGAAATCAGCATTCAACGGCATCTTCTCCTCCTGAGATGCCGCCCCGCGTCCGCTATGCCTCGCCTTCGACGGTCCAGCGCCAGAAGCCCTTCTCCTCCTCGTTGAGGAAACGGTTCAGCACCATCTTGTGGACCTCATCGGCGCCATCGACCAACCGCGCCTGGCGCGCATAGCGGTAGATCCATTCGAGCACCGTGTCCTTCGAATAGCCTCGCGCGCCATTGATCTGGATCGCCACATCGGCCGCGTCATGCAGCACATTGGCGACCTGGACCTTGGCCATCGATACTTCCTTGCGGGCAAAGCCGCCGCGGTCCAGCTCCCACGCAGCCTTCATCACCAGGATGCGGCCGATCTCGATGCGCATGGCGAGGTCGCCGAGCTTCAGCTGGACGCTTTCGCGGTCGGCGAGGCGCTGGCCGAAACCATAGCGCTCGGCAGCGTAGGCGCGCGCGATCTCGACGCAACGCTTGGACAATCCAAGCCAGCGCATGCAGTGGGTAAGCCGCGCCGGGCCGAGCCGCACCTGCGTCACCTTCATGCCCCTGCCCTCGCCAACCAACATGTCTTCGACAGGGATTTCGAGCCCATCGAATTCGAGCTCGCAATGCCCGCCATGCTCCTCCGGGCCCATGATCTCTATGCGGCGCATGATGCGCCAGCCCGGCTGGTCCTTGTGGAACATCAGAGCCGACAGACCATGGCGCGGATCGTCCGAGGTTCGCGCGATCAGAATGAAATGGCTGGCCTCCTCGGCGCCGGTGATGAACCATTTGCGGCCGGTCACAACGTATTTGTCGCCGCGCCGTTCAGCACGCGTCATGATCATCGAAGGGTCCGAGCCGCCGCCGGGGTGCGGTTCGGTCATGGCAAAGGCCGAGCGCACCTTGCCCTCGACAATCGGCTTTAGCCATTTTTCCTGCTGCGCCGGCGTGCCGAGCGCCTCGAGCACCATCATGTTGCCATCATCGGGCGCTGCCGAATTGAACACCACGGGTCCGAAGATCGACCGGTTCATCTCCTCGTAGCAGACCGCCATGTCGATCTTGCCGAGACCGGCGCCGCCGGATGCGGGCTTGAGCTGCAGGCACCACAGGCCCGCCATCCGCGCCTTGGCGCGAAGCGTCTCCAGCAGCGGCAAGGCGATATTTCCATGTGCGTCATAGGACGTCTTGTCGGCCTCGAGCGGCAGGATGTCACGCTCGACGAAGTCGGCAATGCGGACGCGGTAATCTTCGGTGCGGGCTGGAATGTCGAAGTTCATGGACAAACTTTCAGCGAAGCGAGGTGGCCGCCATCGTCTAGAAATCGAGCGAGCGCTCGTTTTCTTTATTCGCCTCTATCCCCTTTTGCAGCCGCCGTCATCCGGCGAAGCGTGGTTCCGCAACGCCCTTGATGCCAAGGCCGGTTCTTGCGAACAGGCTGCCGCGCAGGACGCCATCGCCGGGGAGGCGCGGTAACGACCACCACGACTCCGATCTTCATGCCGTCCTCCTCTGTTGGCACCGTGCGGCGATAGGCGAGCCGCCTCAGAACGCGACCTTGTCGCCGCCCTTCAGTGACAGGATCTCGCGCGCCTCGTCGGGCGTCGCCACCTCCATGCCAAGCCCCTCGATGATCTTGCGGGCAAGCACCACCTGCTCGGCGTTCGATTTGGCAAGCTTGCCCTTGCCGGCCCACAGACTGTCTTCGAGCCCGACGCGGATGTTGCCGCCAAGCGCTGCCGATTGGGCCGCGATCCGCAATTGGCTGGCGCCGGCACCAAGCACCGACCAGCGGAACTGGTCGCCGAACAGCCGGTCGGCGGTGCGCTTCATATGGGCGACGTCTTCGGGGTGCGTGCCTATGCCGCCAAGCAGACCGAACACCGACTGCACGAAGAACGGCGGCTTGACCAGCCCGCGATCGGCGAAGTGCGAGAGATTGTAGAGATGGGCAATGTCGTAGCACTCGAACTCGAAGCGCGTGCCGTTGTCGTAGCAGGTCGCAAGAATGTATTCGATGTCTTTGAACGAGTTGCGGAAGACAAGGTCGCGCGTCGCTTCCAGATGCGGCTTTTCCCAGTCGAACTTGAAAGTCTCGTATTTGTCGACGAGGTGATAGAGCCCGAAATTGATCGAGCCCATGTTGAGCGAGGCGACCTCTGGCTTGAACTCGGCGGCCGGGCGCACGCGTTCCTCGACCTTCATGTAGGGACTGCCGCCGGTGGTGATGTTGATGGCGGCATTGGTGGCCTGCTTGATGCGCGGCAGGAAGCGGGCGAAGGCCGCCGGCGTCTGGTCGGGCTTGCCGGTCTCGGGGTCGCGGGCATGCAGGTGCAGGATCGCCGCACCTGCCTCCGCCGCCGCGATCGCCTCGGACGCGATCTGGTCCGGCGTGATCGGCAGATAGGGCGACATGGTAGGTGTATGGATCGCCCCTGTCACCGCACAGGTGATGATAATTTTGCCCCTGGTCTGCGTAGCACCGGGCTTGCGGCTTGTTTCCGTCATCTTCCAAACTCCTGATCCGATTTTTTCTTGTGCGCGGCCAGCGCCATCAGCCGGCGGTCGCGCCAAACCTGCCGTTCGCCGAGTTCTTCCCGCGGCAGCCGCTTGCGGCGGTCGTCCTCCACCGTCTCGATGACTTCGCCGGCCCAGTCGACGCGGCGCAGCATCTGCGGAAAAATGTTGGCATAGATCGATTGATAGCGCTCGATATAGTCGCGTACACCGCCCGGCGCATTAAGGTCGATCGTTTCGAATGGACCCATGAACGACCAGCGCAGCGCCAGCCCGTCGCGAATGCCGATATCGACATCCTCGACGCTGGCATAGCCGTCGGCGACAAGTCGAAAAGCCTCCTCCAGCAGCGCGCCCTGCAGGCGGTTCATGATGAAGCCGTCGAGCTCGTGCTTCATCACCAGCGGCGCGTGGCCCGCATCGACGAGGAAGGCGCGGGTCCTTTCGACCGTTTCGGAAGACGTCCATGGCGCCGGCACGACTTCCGCGGCCGGGATGAGGTAGGGCGGATTGATCGGATGCACGACCAGGCAGCGGTGCCGCCCTTGCAGATGGTCGGTGAATTTCGACGGCAGCAACGCTGAGGTGGAACTGGCGATCACCGCTTGCGGACCGGCCATTGCATCGATCTGCGAGAACACCTCGCGCTTCACGTCGAGGTTTTCGGGCGTGTTCTCCTGGATATGGACCGCATCGGCCAGCGCTTCTTCGAGCTCCGCAACGACGGCAATGCGACCAAGCACGACGTCGATTGCCTGCCCCCGCAGCAGACCATTCGCAGCGAGGTCGCCGAGCACGCCGGCGATGTAATCGTGCGCACCTTCGGTCGCGGCCGGCGACTGGTCCCACATCCGCACATCGTGGCCGGCGCGGGCAAAACTGATCGCCCAGGCCCGCCCGATGAACCCGCTGCCGACAATCGCTACTTTCATCATGGTCGGGCTCCTCAAAGGGTTTCGACATTACCGTCGACGCCGAGCGACTGGCCGGAGATGTTGATCGCCGCATCGGACAACAGGAAAGCGACCATCGCGGCGACGTCATAGGGGCTGGTCATGCGGCGCAGCGAGATGTTGTGGAGATAGCGCTCCGTCATCTCCTCGTTCGACACACCGAGCTGTCTGGCCCGGTCGGCGATAACCTTGTCGATGCGTGGTCCCTCGATGATGCCGGGCAGGATGGCGTTGACCCTTATGCCGTGCGGCCCGAGTTCCTTGGCAAGGCTTTGCGTGAAACCGATGACGCCGAACTTGGCCGCCGAATAGGGAGTGCGGAAAGCGTAGCCATGGCGGCCGGCGGCGGACGACATCGAGACGATCGAGCCGCCGCCCGCCGCCTTGATCAGCGGCACGGCACGCCTGGCGCAGAGGAACTGGCCGGTCAGGCAGATGTCGATGCAGCGCCGCCACTCCGCCGGATCGATTTCGTCGACGCCGCCGGTCGGCCCGGCGATGCCGGCATTGTTGATCAGCGCGTCGAGGCCGCCGAGCTTTTCCTTCACCGTCTCGAACAGCCGGTCGACGTCGTCGTCGCGCGAGACATCGGCCTTGACCGCGGCGACCAGGGCGATCCTGTCCGGAGCGGCGGCCAGCGCCTCGTCGGAGACGTCGCAAACGACGATGCGCGCGCCGAGCCGCGACAGCGTTTCTGCAATGGCCAGGCCGATGCCGCCGGCGCCCGCCGTCACCAGCACGCGCTGCCCCTTCAGCCCGGTCAGAAAATCATCCGCCGATGTCGGCGCCCCTTTGCTCATCGTGTATCCCTTCTCATTGCAGCCGCCGTTCGCGCAGCGCCATGACAGCGCCCAGAACGACCAAGCGGTACAATATTGCCCCTGAAATTGTGACGAAAGCACTGCCCTCTGCGAAGGCGACGGACGATTCCGTAATGTGAAATTTCTGCTTCAGCCGTTGCGAAGGGTCTGTTGCGCAATTCGCCAGGCCTGCTCCACATGCCGCCGGGCCGCGGCTTCGGCGGCATCGCCGTTGCGCGACTTGATCGCGTTCATAATGTCGGTCATTTCGGCAATTGCGGCATCGCGGCGATTCTCGGAAGCGATGGTCATGGAACGCAGCTGGTTGATGCGGACGTTCAGACCCTGGACGATCTCCCAGGCGATGCGCTTGTCGGCGGCATCGAAAAGCACCTCGTAGAATTTTGTGGTCGCCCGCATCACCTCGATCGGATTGGCTGATGCCCACGCCTTGAGCAGCACATCGAACGCGCGCTCAAGCGCGGCGATCTGGCCCTCAGTCGCCGTCAGCGCGCAGGCGCGCGCCGCGATGCCCTCCATCAGAGCGCGCAGTTCGTAAATCTCGTCGGTGCGGCTGAGATCCGGCCTGGCCACCGCGGGTCCATGGCCAGGTATCATCTGGACGAGGCCCTCGGTCTCCAACTGCCGCAGGACTTCGCGCACCACCGAGCGACTGACGCCGAGCTGGTCGCAAAGCGGCCGCTCGACCAACCGTTCGCCAGGCTGGAAGTGAAACCCCATGATCGCGTCGCGCATGCGCTCCAGCGCCAGCGTTCTCAGCGTCTTGGCGGATCGTTCGATCCTCAGTGTGTCGTCGGCCAATTCATATACTCCCAGCATCCGCAAGAAACAGATTCGACGATCCGTTGACAAGGGATTTGGTCTTCAATAGTATGGTATACCATAAGACAGCTAGGCAAAAGCGGAACTTTTCCGGATGCCTCAGCCGACCCGACACCGAGGATTCGATGAAGCCGGCCATTCGAAAGATCGTCACCCATGTCGAGAACACGCTAATCGAAGGCGGCAAGGCGGCCCCCCGGCCGCTGCGCCTGATCGGCGTGGCGGCGGTGCTCGACAACCCCTGGGCCGGGCGCGGTTTCACGGAGGACCTTTCGCCCGAGATCCGCGCCTATGCGCCGGTTCTGGGGGAGATGCTGACCCATGAAATCCTCGCAGTTGCCGGATCCGGCGAAGCGATCGAAGGCTACGGCAAGGCCGCAATCTGCGGCACATCAGGCGAGATCGAGCATGCCTCGGCGCTCATCCACACGCTGCATTTCGGCAACCACTATCGGCGTGCCGTCGGCGCCAAGACCTATCTTGCCTTCACCAACCTGCGCGGCGGGCCGAACACGCCGATCATGATCCCGCTCATGGACAAGAACGATGAAGGCCGACGTTCGCACTACCTGACGGTGCACTTCCAGATCGGCGACGCGCCGGCGCCGGACGAGTTGGTGGTGGCGCTTGGCGCCTCGATCGGCGGACGACCGCATCATCGCATCGGCGACCGCTACCAGGATCTCAAGGAGGTCGGCGACCTGCATGGCTGAGCTGACGGACCGTGGCTGGCGTCGCGGAACGGCGCCTGACGGCACCGGTTTCATCCGTGCCGGATCCGGCGCGCCGGTCCTTCTCATCCACGGTGTCGGCATGAACGCGGCGATCTGGGCACCCCAGATCGAGCTGATGAAAAACAGATGGGATGTGATCGCAATCGACATCCTGGGACACGGCCAGTCGCCTTTGCCGCCCGAGGACGCCAGCCTTGCCGATTATGCCGGACAGGCAATTCGGCTTCTCGATCACCTTGGCCTGGATGCCGTCTCGATCGTTGGCCATTCAATGGGGGCGCTGGTCGGGCAGGAAATCGCTCTCAATGCACCCGAACGGGTTCGTAGCCTCGTCTCGCTCAATGCGGTTTTTCGCCGCCCGGCGGAGCTTGCGCAGGCAGTGCGCGAGCGCGCCGCCGAACTGAATGGCGCGGAAAACCCGTCGGGGACGGACGCAACGATCGCGCGCTGGTTCGGCAACCCGGTACCCGACAGCCTGGCCGAGGCGGCAAGGATGACGCGCGTGGCACTGCAAAGCGTCAGCTCCGAGGGCTATGCGCGCACCTATCGACTTTTCGCCCATGCCGATGCGGCGCATGGCGATCGTCTTTCCGGTCTCGCAATGCCGGGCCTGTTCATGACCGGCTCGCAGGACAGGAATTCCTCGCCTGCGATGTCGGCGGCGATGGCACGCCTCGCGCCGCGCGGTCGCTGCGTCGTTCTGGAGGGCGAACGACATATGATGGCCGTAGCCTCGCCTGACGTGGTCACACGGCGCATTGTCGATTTTCTCGAGAGCAACGACGGCGCAAGCACATCGGCGCGACCGGCAATGGACACAGCCTTCGACGCGGGCGAATTCAGGCGGGCGCTCGGTTCCTTCCTGACCGGCGTTACAATCGTCACCGCGATCGGGCCGGAAGGAGAGCCTCGAGGCTTCACCGCCAATTCGTTTACATCCGTTTCGCTCGATCCGCCGCTTGTGCTGGTCTGCATCGCCAAGAAAGCGCTGGGTCATCCGGTGTTTTCGACCTCGAAATGCTTTGCTGTCAACGTGCTCTCGGAGGAACAGCGAGCCGCGTCCGGCGTCTTCGCTTCGAAATCGCAGGACAAGTTCTCGGCTGTCGAGTGGCGCTTCGGCCCGACCGGCAGCCCGCTGCTCGCTGGATCGGTGGCGACGTTCGACTGTGACATGGAGCAATTGGTCGACGCCGGCGACCATTCGATCCTCATCGGCCGCGTTCGCGAATTCTCCCACAATTCATCGCAGCCCCTCGGCTATTGCCGTGGCGCCTACGTCTCGCCCGGCCTCAGCCAGGAAGCACTGGCGGCCGCGCCGCCCGACATGGAGGTCGGCGCCATCCTCGAAGACGAAGGCCGCGTGCTGTTCCTCGAAACCGCCGACGGCTTTTTCGAACTGCCGGCGGGCCGAGGGCTCGGGGCACCCGGCGACACGCGAAGCCTTAGGGGACGCCTCGCTGCGAAAGCCATCGAGGCTCATCTCGGATTCCTGTTTGCGGTCTGGGACGACGCCGCAAGCCCATCGCGAACGCACGTCTACTACCGCGGCACGGTAGCCGCGCCCCACTCCAGCGATCGCCAGGTCCGGCTCGTCGACATCGACAGGATTGCCGGACTGAACATCGCCGACGCTGCCGTGCGCTCGATGCTCGCCCGCTATGTTCGCGAATGTCGGGAGGATGCGTTTGGAGTCTATGTCGGCAACGAGGTCGAAGGTGAAGTCCGTCCGCTCGCCAAGCCGGTAGCAATCAACACTTCCAGTCCGGGTCAACAGATATGAAGTTCTCGCTCTTCGTTCATATGGAACGCTCGGACCCGGCAAAGCCGCATGCCGACCTCATCGATGAGCTTGAGGAACTGGTCGTGATGGCCGAGGCGGCAGGCTTCGAGACGGCCTGGATCGGCGAACACCACGGCATGGAGTTCACCATCTCGCCAAACCCGTTCATCAACATCGCCTATCTCGGCGCCAGGACGAAGCGCATCCGGCTCGGCACAGGAACCGTCATCGCGCCGTTCTGGCATCCGATCAAGCTCGCCGGCGAGGCAGCCATGACCGATGTCGTCACCGGCGGCCGGCTCGACATCGGCATCGCCCGCGGCGCCTACAGCTACGAGTACCAACGCCTGTTCCCTGGGCTCGACGCCTGGGGCGCGGGCCAGCGCATGCGCGAGATCATCCCGGCCATCAAGGGCCTCTGGGAAGGCGATTTCGAGATGTCCGGCGAATTCTGGTCGTTTCCCTCGACCACCTCGTCGCCCAAGCCGGTGCAAAAGCCGCACCCGCCGATCTGGGTGGCGGCGCGCGATCCGAACTCGCACGACTTCGCCGTCTCCAACGGCTGCAACGTCCAGGTGACGCCGCTCGCCTCCGGCGACGACGAAGTAACCAGTCTGATGGAGCGCTTCAACGCGGCGTGCGCGGCGCATCCCGACATGGCCCGCCCCGAGATCATGCTGCTGATGCACACATTCGTTGCCGAAGACGCCGCCGATGCGGAGCAACTGACGAGGGACCTATCGCTGTTCTACTGCCAGTTCGGCGCGTGGTTCCAGAACAAGAAGCCGGTTCGCCAAGGCATATTGGAAGCGCTCTCCGACGACGAGATCGCAGCCATGCCGCAATATGCGCCGGACAAAATCCGACAGAACCTGGTCATCGGCGAAGCCGAAGAGGTGATCACCCGGCTTAAGGCGTATGAGGCGCTCGGCTATGACCAGTACTCGATCTGGATCGACAGCGGTCTGCCGCACGAGCGCAAGAAGAAGTCGCTGCAGCTGTTCGTCGACAAGGTGATGCCGGCCTTCGGGCATTGGAGGCCGCAATGACCCTTGTGGCCTTCAGCAACTTCATAGATGGGGCGTTCGATACGCCGACAGCCACCTTCGAAAGCATCGATCCATCAACCGGAGCGCCCTGGGCGACGATGCCCGCCGCAACCGAGGCCGATGTCGACCGCGCCGTCGAGGCGGCGCACCGGACGCTGCACTCGGCCGCGTGGGCCTCGCTGACGGCGACGGCGCGCGGCAAGCTGCTGGTGCGCCTCGGCGACCTGGTCGTCGCCAATGCCGGCCGCCTGGCCGAACTGGAAACGCGCGACACCGGCAAGATCATCCGCGAGACCCGCGCCCAGATCGCCTATGTCGGCGACTATTATCGCTACTATGGCGGGCTTGCCGACAAGCATGAAGGCTCGCATGTGCCGATCGACAAGGCCGATATGGACGTCACCATCCGACGCGAGCCGATCGGCGTCGTCGCTGCCGTCGTGCCGTGGAATTCGCAGCTCTTCCTTTCGGCCGTTAAGCTCGGCCCGGCGCTGGCCGCCGGCTGCACGGTCGTCCTGAAAGCCTCGGAGGACGGTCCAGCGCCGCTGCTGGCCTTCGCCGAACTCGTTCATGAGGCCGGATTTCCCGCCGGAAGCGTCAACATACTGACCGGGTTCGGACACGATTGCGGCCAGCGCCTGACAAGTCATCCGCTGGTTTCACGCGTCGCCTTCACCGGCGGACCTTCGACCGCTCGCGCTATCGTCCGCAACACGGCGGAAAATCTCGCCTATACGACGCTGGAGCTGGGCGGGAAAAGTCCGGTTGTCGTTTTCGCCGACGCCGACCTGGACAGCGCGGCCAACGCGGTGGTGGCCGGGATTTTCGCAGCGTCTGGACAAAGCTGCGTCGCCGGCTCCCGGCTGCTTGTCGAGCGTTCGATAAAGGCCGAGTTCCTGGACAGGCTGAAGCACAAGGCCGAGGCCATCAAAATTGGTGATCCGCAGGATCCAGCCACCGAAATGGGACCGCTGGCAACGCCACGTCAGCGGGAATGGATCGAGAAGATCGTTGCCGAGAGCCTCGCCAATGGCGGGACGTTGGTCACCGGCGGAAAAAGGCCCGACAATCATCCGCACGGCTTCTACTACGCACCGACCATCATCGATGCCGAGGATTCAGCGCTGCCCTGCGTGCGCGAGGAATTGTTCGGTCCGGTGCTCAGCGTTCTCACCTTCGACACGGAGGCCGAAGCCCTGGCGCTTGCCAATGACACGCCGTTCGGCCTCGCCTCGGGCGTGTTCACCACCAATCTCGCTAAGGCGCACCGCATGGCGCGCGACATCCATGCCGGCGTCGTCTGGGTCAACACATACCGCGCGGTTTCGCCGCTCGTGCCGTTCGGCGGCTACGGTCAGTCGGGGCTCGGCCGCGAGGGCGGGCTCGACGCCATCCGCGACTACACGCGCCCGAAATCCGTCTGGATACGGATATCCGACGAGCCGATCCCGGACCCGTTCGTCATGCGATGAGGCAATCGCGCAATTCATAAAAACAAGAACCAGACAACCAACAGAGGAGAACGACATGAAACTGATTTTGACCGGCATTTTGGCCGGACTCCTGGCAGCCACCGCCGCACGGGCCGATGAAATGGTGTTCACCAGCTGGGGCGGAACCACCCAGGAGGCGCAGACCAAATCCTGGGCCGCTCCGTTCGAAGCCAGTTCCGGCATCAAGGTCCTGCAGGACGGCCCGACCGACTACGGCAAGCTGAAAGCCATGGTGGAAGGCGGCAGCGTCGCCTGGGATGTCGTCGATGTCGAAATGGATTTCGCCATCAAGGCGGCCAAGGACGGCCTGCTCGAGCCGATCGATTTCAACGTCGTGCCGAAAGCCGATCTCGATCCTCGCTTCACCACCGAGCATGCGGTCGGCAGCTTCTACTACTCCTTCGTTCTTGCCTGGAACAAAGGGGCGGTGTCGGCCGAACCGGCGGGCTGGGCCGACATGTTCGACCTGACGAAATTTCCCGGCAAACGCACTTTCTACAAATGGTCGGCGCCGGGCGTTATCGAGATTGCGCTGTTGGCCGACGGCGTGCCGGCAGACAAGCTCTATCCGCTCGACCTCGATCGGGCGTTCAAGAAACTCGACACGATCAAATCGGAAATCGTCTGGTGGGACAGCGGCGCGCAGTCGCAGCAGCTGATCGCCTCCGGTGAGGCAGCCTTCGGGCAGCTCTGGAACGGACGTGTCTTCGCCCTCGAGCAGGACGGCGCCGATGTCGGCGTATCCTGGAACCAGAACATGACCGCCGCCGACGTGCTCGTCATTCCCAAGGGTTCGAAGAACAAGGCGAGCGCCATGAAATTCCTGGCCGCTGCGACAAGCCCGAAAAGCCAGGCCATGTTTGCTGAAGCAAGCGGCTACGCACCCATCAACACGGCAGCCAAGGCCGAAATGCCGGCCGATGTCGTCAAGTCGCTGCCGGACGCCTATGTCGACGGGCAGATCAACCTCGACATGAACTACTGGGCTGAAAACCGCGATAAGATCGCCGAGCGCTGGTACGCCTGGCAGGCCAAATAGCCGCCGACCTCACCCATGAACCGGCGGGGCGTCGCTAGGCGTCCCGCCTGAGCTGCCGGGATCATCGCCAATGTCGGGCAATTTGCTTCATCGACAGCCAATCCTCCGAAGGCCCGACGGTATCGGCGGCGCCTTGCCGGCGCTGACCCTCATCACCCTGTTCTTCGTGGTGCCGGTTGTTGCGCTGCTGTTGCGCAGCTTGACCGAACCCGTGCCGGGCCTGCAGAACTACGCCACCCTGTTTGGCGACGGCACCTATGCGCGGGTCTTCTTCAACACCTTTCTGGTCGCCACCGTCGTCACCGCCGTAACCGTGATCGTGGCGTTTCCAGTCGCCTGGATGCTGGCGATCATGCCGCCTGCCCTCGGCTCGATCGTCTTCGGCATCATCATCCTGTCGATGTGGACCAATCTGCTCACCCGCACCTATGCCTGGATGGTGCTGCTCCAACGCACCGGCGTCATCAATCGGACGCTGATGGATATCGGCCTGATCAGCGAGCCGCTGCCGCTGATCAACAACCTGACCGGCGTCACCATCGGCATGGTCTACATCATGCTGCCCTTCATGATACTGCCACTGGTCGGAACGCTGCGCGCCATCGATCCGATGACGCTGCGCGCCGCCGCTCTGTGCGGTGCGAGCCCCTTCGACGCCTTCCGCCGCATTCTGCTGCCCTTGTCGCTTCCCGGAATCGCTGCAGGCGGCCTGATGGTTTTCGTCATGTCGCTCGGCTATTTCGTGACACCGACGCTGCTCGGCGGCACCTCCAACATGATGCTCGCCGCAATGATTGCCCAGATGATCCAGTCCTTGCTCAACTGGGGGCTCGGAAGCGCGGCGGCTTTCATCCTACTTTTGGTGACCATGGCGCTCTACGCGCTGCAGCTGCGCCTCGTCGGCGCCAAGCGCATGACAGGAGGCATCTGAGATGCTGCTCGACTACGACCGGCTGGGCTGGCTGCGCGCAGCACTTCTGGGTTTCACCGGCCTGGTTGCCGCGTTTCTGCTGCTGCCGGTGGTTTTCATCGTGCTTTTGTCGTTCGGGTCGTCGCGGTGGCTGGCTTTTCCGCCACCAAGCTGGACATTGAAATGGTATGAGGAGCTCTTCGCCGATCCGGCCTGGCTCGAAGCGGCGCTGACCAGCGCGCGCATTGCCACCATGGCCGCGATTCTTGCCGTCGTCATCGGGCTGCTGGCTTCTTTCGCGCTGGTCAGGGGACAGTTTCGCGGGCGCAATACGCTTCGCGGCCTGCTGCTGACGCCAATGGTGCTGCCGGTTGTCGTCTTCGCCATCGCCATCTATGCATTCTTCCTGCGGATCGAGCTCGGCGGCACCACGGTAGGCTTCGTCATCGCCCATACGGTCCTGGCACTGCCCTTCGCCATCATTCCGATCACTGCGGCACTCGAAGGTTTCGACAAATCCATCGAGGATGCGGCGATCGTCTGCGGCGCGAGCCCCTTCGAGGCAAAACTCCGGGTCACCTTGCCGGCGATCAAGATCGGGATCTTTTCGGCGGCGATCTTTGCCTTCCTCGCCTCATGGGACGAGGTGGTGGTCGCAATCTTCATGGCAAGCCCCACCTTGCAGACCTTGCCGGTCAAGATCTGGGGCAGCCTGCGCCAGGATCTCAGCCCGGTCATCGCTGCGGCCTCCAGCCTTCTCGTTCTTCTGACGCTGAGCCTGATGATCGTAACCGCACTCATTCGGCGGAAATTGTCGAAATGACCGAACCGTTCCTCTCCATTCGCGACCTGCGCAAGGCGTTCGGCAGCTTCGTCGCCGTACACGATGTCACCATCGACATACCCAAGGGCGAGTTCCTGACCTTTCTCGGCCCTTCCGGTTCTGGCAAATCGACGACGCTTTATGCGATCGCCGGCTTTCAGCACCCGACATCCGGCGACGTTCTTCTCGAAGGCAGGTCGCTGCTGTCGGTGCCGTCGCACAAGCGCAATATCGGCATGGTGTTCCAGCGCTACACGCTGTTCCAGCATCTCACCGTCGCCGAGAACGTTGCCTTTCCGTTGCGCGTGCGCCGCCGTCCGGACGCAGAGGTGAACCGAAAAGTCGCCGAGATGCTGTCGCTGGTACGGCTCGAGAGTTTCGGCGGCCGATATCCTGGCGCGCTTTCCGGCGGACAGCAGCAGCGCGTGGCGCTTGCCAGGGCGCTGGCCTACGATCCGCCGATCCTTTTGATGGACGAGCCGCTTTCGGCGCTCGACAAGAAGCTGCGCGAGGAAATCCAGGCCGAGATACGGCGCATCCATCGCGAAACCGGCGTAACGATCCTTTACGTCACCCACGATCAGGACGAGGCGCTGCATCTTTCGGATCGCATCGCCCTGTTTCGTGACGGGCGCATCGAGCAGATCGGCAGCGGTGAGGACCTCTATCTGAGACCTGCGAGCGAATTCGTCGCCAGCTTCATCGGAAATTCCAATTTCCTGCCGGCCGAGCATCTTGAAACCGTCGACGGCGCCGCCACGATCCGCCTCGCCGATGGCTCGGTCGTCTCCGGCGTCAGGAACGATCGGGAGTTCAGCCAAGGCCAGAAGACCCGGCTGATGGTGCGGCCGGAAGCGTTTCGGCTGAGACCCGGCGCGGCCACGGCCGGGCTTGCGGTCGAATTCATCGACACCGCCTTCTTCGGCGAGCGGCGGCGCGTCATCGCACGCACCGCCGCCGGCCAGGAGATCGACGTCAGGCCGACATCCGACATGGCGCGAGCACAGGAGGGCATCGCCTCGAGCAGACAGATTTATTTCGATCCCGCCGCCGCATTTCTGTTTCCGGCCTGACAGACGATCGTTCGACCTCAGTGCGGCGGATCAGCCGGCGCCTCGATGGTGACGCCGTATTTGGCGGTGATGGCCACGACCTTTGCCATCTCCGGCGTGCCGGCGGCAGTCGCGGCGTCCAATTCCGCGAACATCTGATCAAGGCCGCAACTCGGTGCGCAGAAGACGAGCACGCGAGCTGGCTTGTCGCCGACATTGCGGATGGCATGGCGCCGGCCGCGTGCGCCGAAGAAGAAGCCGCCGGGCGCAACGCGATGGGGCGCGGATTGGCCCTCGAATTCGATGACGAGTTCGCCGCTCAGCACATAAAAGCCTTCATCCTCTCGGGCATGGATGTGCGGTGGCACTCCCGCGCCCGGCGGAACCACGGACTCCCAGAGCGAGAAGGACCCGGCGGTCTCGGCGCCGGTGGCCTTGTAGATATGGGTGATGCCCAAAACGTTGAGCGTCGAGCCGGCCGCCGGCTCGCGCACGAACGCTTCAGCCGCTGTAGCTTTGGCATCCATCGTCGATCTCCTTCGTGGTTCAGGTCGTTCACCAGGAGATAGGCCGTTCTCGTCCGTCGATTAACCGGAATTGTATGGACATGCTGTCCGGATTTCAGGACAATCCGATGATGGACCCGCTCAATGGCATCGCGGCGTTCGCTCGCGTCGTGGACAGCGGCAGTTTCTCGGCTGCGGCTCACCGGCTCGGACTCTCCAAATCGGCAGTCAGCGCCCATGTCCAGCGGCTCGAACAGCGCCTGGGCATTCGCCTCCTCAACCGCACCACGCGTCGGCTCACGATGACCGAAGCGGGCGCAGCCTACTACCGCCACTGCGCCCGGATTCTCGCCGAAGCTGAAGCGGCGGAACAAGAGGCGAGCGCGTTGCAGCGCGAACCGCGCGGCACGCTTCGCATATCGGCGCCCGACAGCTTCGGCTGGATGCATGTGGCGCCGGCCGTCCCGGAATTCCTGAGGCGCTATCCGGACCTTTCCGTCGACATTGCCTTGAGCCCAACGCATGTGAGCCTGGTCGATGAGGGGCTGGATCTGGCGATCCGTATCGGCGCGCTCGAGGATTCGCCGCTTGTCGTGCGCAAGCTCGCGCCATCCCGGCTCGTCGCCTGTGCTGCGCCCGCCTATCTCACCAGGCATGAAGCGCCGCGCGAGCCGGGCGACCTCGCCAAGCACAACTGCCTCTGCACCAGCCTTTTGCCTTGGGGCGATGAATGGCGCCTTACCGGCAAAATTGGCGAGGTGCGGGTGACCGTGGGCGGCAGCTTTCGCAGCAACAATGCGGAGATGCTGCGCGTTGCCGCACTCGACGGCATCGGCATCGCCCTATTGCCCACATGGGCGGTGGCGGAGCCGCTGCGTACCGGCGCGCTGCGCCGCGTGCTGGATGCCTGGGAGCATCCAGCCAGCACGATTTATGCCGTCTATCCCAGCAACAGGCTCATGTCGATGAAGGTCCGTGCCTTCGTCGACCACCTTGCTCGATGCATAGGACGCGCACCGTATTGGGATGAGGGCCTTTGAGAAGAGCGCCCCGTTTTGGCCGCGCATCGTCCTCTCTGAATGCGCTCAAAAACGGTCTCCCACCGGTCGGAAAACTTGCGATCCTGCCTTCAACAGGGAAGTTGGGCGGCGGCTTGAAATCTCCTCGCTTTCGCCCACGTACTGGGTTACGCCGGCTGCGAGGCGAGTTTTTTGGCTGCAAAAGCGTCGCTTATGGGGCCGTCAAACCGGCAGCAGCGCTCAGTAGTGGAAACCGCTGGCGTTGCGCCGGTTCTCACTCGCGATACCTGGGAGCACCTGATGCCGACCCGCCCCTATGCCATCCTTGAAGCGC
Organism: Mesorhizobium sp. WSM4817; assembly: GCF_055811135.1. NCBI lineage: Bacteria > Pseudomonadati > Pseudomonadota > Alphaproteobacteria > Hyphomicrobiales > Phyllobacteriaceae > Mesorhizobium > Mesorhizobium sp. WSM4817. The sequence goes on from NZ_JBVVQQ010000003.1 coordinate 394,542, forward strand.
CGTCCTCGCTGGGTCTGGCGACCCACGGCGTTGAAGCCTTGCCCGGTCGGCTGCTGGAACTGGGCCTCGCCGAACGCATCCATGCGCGCCGCGCCGGGCGGCTGGCCGTCCCGCCGAAGACCCGAAGCCCGACCCTGCCACCCTGACGCTGAATGCCAAGGCGATCGCGGCGTGGTCACCCAAGCTCGCCGACGCCGTGGAGGAGGTGCTGCACGCCCGCGAATTCCCGGTGGTGCTGGGCGGCGACTGTACGATCCTGCTGGGTCCGATGCTCGCGCTGCGCCGGCGCGGCCGCTACGGCCTGTTCTTCATCGACGGCCACGCCGATTTCTTCCAGCCGGAAGCGGAGCCCAACAGCGAAGGCGCGTCGATGGAGCTGGCCTTCGTCACCGGCTACGGGCCGGCGCTGCTGACCGACCTGGAGGGCCGCCGCCCGTTGGTGCGCTCCGGGGACGTCGTCGCCTTCGCATTTCGCGACCACGAGGACCAGGCCGAATTCGGCAGCCAGCCTTTGCCAGCCGAGTTCATGGCCTACGATCTGCACGCCATCCGCCGCCTGGGCGTCGAAGCCGCCGCCCGGGCCGCCGTTGGCCACCTGACGCGGGCGGAACTCGACGGCTTCTTCATCCATCTCGACGCCGATTGTCTCGACGATGCGATCATGCCGGCGGTCGATTTCCGCATACCGGGCGGGCTGTCTTGGGACGAACTGTCGGCGGCGCTCCGCATCATCCTGGCGAGCGGCAAGGCGGTCGGGATCGAGGTCACCATCTACAATCCGCGCCTCGACGAGGACGGCAGCGCCGGCCGTGGCCTCGCTGATGTCCTGGCCGCAGCTCTCGGCACAGCCGCGCCCGCTTGAGGGAGCAATCTAGACCGTTGTGCTTCGACTTCGCCGCCACACGCAACCGCGCCTTACCCGCCGCCCGGATGATGGCAAGCAACCAGGCGACCGTCGCCCGTGCTCTGCAGCAGCGGACGTTCGTTGCGGCACATGGAAGTGGCAGCCAGGCAGCGGGTGTGAAACCGGCAGCCGGAGGGTGGGTTCATCGGGCTCGGCAAGTCACCCTTCAGGACAAGCCGCTCGCGTCGTGCCCGATCGATACTGGGTATCGGCACCGCGGAACGGAGTGCCGTGGTGTAGTGGTGCCTGGGCGCCGCAAAGACCAGATCGGTCGGCCCGCTCTCCACGACCGATCCCAGATACATGACGGCCACGCGCGTCGAAATCTGGCGCACCACGGATAGATCATGGGCGATGAATACATAGGTCAGGTTGAACTCCTCGCGCAGATCGGCCAGCAGATTGACGATCTGGGCCTGGATCGAAACGTCGAGCGCCGAGACCGGCTCGTCGGCCACGATCAGCCTTGGCCTGAGCGCCAGCGCGCGAGCAATGCCGATCCGCTGCCGCTGGCCGCCCGAGAATTCGTGGGGATAGCGCGACGCGTGCTCGGGGGACAATTCGACCCGGCGCAGAAGCTCGGCGACGCGGTCCGTCATTTCCGATGCCGAGATGCGCTCATGGATGCGGAACGGATCGGCCAGCAGATCGCCCACCCGCCGACGTGGATTGAGCGAGGCGCTCGGATCCTGAAAGACCATCTGCATCTGTCGCCGCAACGGACGGAGCTGACGCTGGGACGCGTCGGTAATGTCGCGGCCCTCGAACTCCAGAGAACCGGAGGTGATATCGGTCAGACGCACCAGGCATCGGCCAAGAGTGGATTTACCGCAACCTGACTCCCCGACGATGCCAAGCGTTTCCCCGGGCCAGATGTCGAGCGATACCGTGTCGACCGCCTGGACCGTCCGGCGCTGCGCCGGGAAAATCGAGCGGCCGACGTGATAATGCTTCGAAAGATCTCCGGCGCGAAGTAGCGGGCGCTCGCGTGGCGCAGCACTCATCGTTGCATTTCCACGCCGACAGCCTTGTGGATGTTGAATTGCTTGCGTCTGGCTTCCGGTAATACGCAGGCGGCGCGATGGCCGTCGCCACGCATTGTCGGGAGCTGGACCAGGCAGGCATCGTGGCGAAAGGCACAGCGCGGACCGAAGGCGCAGCCTTTCGGCAGGTCGGAGAGGGAAGGCGGAGCTCCCGGAATCGCGGCGAGGCGTACCGGACGCTCACCATCCATCGGCGGGATCGAGCCGAACAGTCCCCATGTGTAGGGATGCAGCGGCGTTCGGAACACGCTGCTCTTGCGGCCCTCCTCGACGAAGCGTCCGCCATACATGACCAAGACCCGATCCGCGACCTGGGCGACGACGCCAAGATCGTGTGTGACCAGGATCACCGCCGAGCCGAACTGATCGCGCAGCCGTCCGATCAGTTCGAGGATCTGCGCCTGCACGGTCACGTCCAGGGCCGTGGTCGGTTCATCCGCGACAAGCAGCGCCGGGTTGCACGAGAGCGCCATCGCAATCACCGCACGCTGGCGCATGCCGCCGGAGAGCTGGTGCGGATAGCCGTCGACGACCCGATCAGGATTGGCAATGCCGACCGCATCCAGCAACTGCACCGCCCTCGCCCGCGCCGCCCGCGCCGACACTTTCTCATGCGCACGCACCTGCTCGCCGATCTGGTTGCCGATCGTATGCACCGGGGTGAGCGCCGACATCGGATCCTGGAAGATCATCGCGACCTGGCGGCCGCGAATGGCATCGAGCGCACGCCGGTTGAGCCCGACGAGCTCCTGCCCCATGAAGCGGATTGAACCGGAGACGACGGCATTGGGGCTGTCGATCAGCCCCATGATGGCCAGCAAGGTCTGGCTTTTGCCGGAACCGGACTCACCGACGACACCGACGATCTCCCGCTGCTCGACGGCAAACGAGACGCCTGCCACAGCCCGCACCAGCCCCGCGTCGCTGCGGAAGGATACGGTGAGACCCTCGACGACGAGAAGGGGAGCGTTAACGGACATCGCGAGCCCTCGGGTCGATAAAGACGAAGACGACATCGACGACGAAGTTTGCCATCACCACGAAAAACGAGGCGTAGATCACCGTGGCAAGGATCATCGGCAGGTCGAGGGTCTGCAGTGCCTCATAGGTCAATTTCCCGACGCCCTGCAGCCCGAAGACCACTTCGGTCAACAGCGCGCCGCCGCCGACCAAGGCACCGAAATCGAGACCGAACATGGTGACGAATGCCACCAGTGACGTCCTGAGGCCGTGATGCAGCAAAACCCGCCGCTCGCCGATCCCCTTGGCCCGCGCGGTGCGGATAAAATCCTCCTGCATCATCTCGATCAGACTTGCCCTCAGCACCCGTCCGTAAAGGCCGACATAAAGCGTCGCCAGCGTGAACCACGGAATGACGAGCGCCTTGAACCAGCCCCAGGGGTCCTGTGTCAGGGGGATGTAGCCGAGCGGAGGAACCCAAGAAAACAGCCAGGTGTCATGCCAGCGGCTCTGTGTCAGCAGATTGGCGACCTCGCCGAGCCAGAAGACCGGAACGGACACTCCAATCAGGCTCAGGATCATCAGCGCCCGGTCGATAAACGTGCCGCGCGTCGCCCCGGCGATCACCCCGACGATCAGTCCGCCCAACACCCACAGCACCGCCGCGCCGCCGACCAGCGACAGCGTAACCGGAATGGCGGCTGTCACCGCGGGAATTACGCGCTGCCCACGATTGACGAAGGAGGTGAGGTCGCGGCTGACGAAAAGCCGGTTCATCATCAGCCCGTATTGCACCGGCAATGGCCGATCGAGACCGAAATCGTGGCGGACCTGGACCAATGTCTCCTGGGACGCGTTGCGGCCGGCAATGCGCGCCGAGGGATCGGCACCGGGCGTTGCGAAGAAGATCAGGAAAGCGACGACGCTGATGCCGAACATGACCAGCACCATCTGGCCGAGCCGAAAACTCATGGCGGCAAGCACTAGATGCCCCTCGGCGAGGATTTCGGATCGAGCGCATCGCGCACGCCGTCGCCGAGAATGTTGAGAGCCAGCACGGTGATGACAATGGCAAGCCCGGGCGCCAGCGCCACGATCGGCCTGGAATAGAGCAGGCCCTGACCGTCCTGGATGATCGTGCCCCAACTGGCGTCCGGCGGTTGCACGCCGATCGACAGAAACGACAGTGAGGATTCGGTCATCATGTTGAGTGCCAGGATCAACGGCACGAAAACGATGATGCGCGTCACCACATTTGGCATGATGTCGCGCAGCAGGATGCGCCAGGGCGACGCGCCAAGCCCGATCGCCGCGGTGACGAATTCGGCCTGCATCAAGGTCAGGACATGGCCACGGATCGGCCGTGCCACATAGGGCACATAGACGATGCCGATGATGAAGATCGGCAGCCACAGGCTGCCGGAGCGGATTTCGAACGGACCGATCTGGATGCTCTGCGCGATCAGCACGATCGACAGGGAAATCGCCAGCAGGAAAACCGGGAACGCCCAGAGCACGTCGAGAATGCGCGACAGGCCGACATCGACAATGCCGCCGAAGAACCCGGAAACAACCCCCAGAAAGGTCGCCAGGACGAGGCACAGCACAGCTGCAGCGCCCGAGATCAGCAGCGAATCCCGCCCGCCATAAAGCAGTCGCGCCGCGACGTCACGGCCCTGATTGTCGGCGCCGAGCAGATACGGCCCGATCCGCCAGGTCGGCCCAATCGGCGTCATGCCGAGGCCAAGGCCTTCGGTGGAAGCCTGCAGTACCGGCTGGGTCACCCCATCGATGACGATCTCGCCGTTGAGATTGGTTACGAAAGGATCCGTGTGGGCGATGTATTGCGCATAAAGCGGCGCCGCCAGCGAAGCGATGACGATGACGACGAGCACACCGAACGCCGCTATTGCCGAACGATCGGCTTTAAGCTTGCGCCATGCCGTGCGCCATGGGCCAGCGGCGGCCTGGCGGACCGGGGCGGCAGGCTGGTCCGCAATGACATTGACCATGAACGGGGGACCATAAACGGGATTGCCTGGCAAAAATCTCGACCTGGAAGATGCGCTGATCCGGCGGAAAAGGAAATGCGACGGAGCGCCGGTGGCACTCCGTCGCATTGGCTCGAGGGGATCATTCGACCCAGGACTGGCTGACGATCCAGTAGAATTGCGGGCTGAAGGTGAAGTTCTTCAGCCTGGAAGAGACGACATCGACCCGCTTGGGTGTGAACAAAACAGCGACCGGGGCCTTGTCCGTCACCGCCTTGTCGATGGCCGTCCAGAGTGTTGCGCCCTTGGCTGGGTCGGCGATGGTGGCTGTCTCTGCTTCGGCCATCGACGCGTCGATCGATTTGTCGCAGAACCCGGAAATGTTGACCGAGGCGTCCGAGCCCGGCGTGAATGAGGCACAGCTGAACAGCACTTCCAGAAAATTGGATGGCGCCGGGTAATCCTGGAACCATTGCGAGACCGAGATCTGCACCTTGTTGTTGGTGTTCTGGATATAGGTGAACTGGATGTTCTGCGAGATCGGCTTGACCGATGTCTTGTAGCCGAGCTGGTTGAGCACGTCCTGCAGATGGACCCCGATCGACTTCGAGACGCTGCTGTCCTCGGTGATGATCGTCACCTCCTGACCAGCAGTTCCCGATTCAGCAACCAGTTGTTTGGCCTTGTCCATATCCGGCGCCGACCACTTTTCGCCCGGATTGGCGGTGAATGGGCAATAAGGCGCGAATGACGGGAAGCCCGGCGGCAGGATCTGGCAAGCCGGCTGTGCCAGATTGCTGCCGCCAAAGAGCTTGATGATCGCGGCGCGGTCGATGGCGAAGTTCACCGCCTGGCGAACACGGATGTCGTTGAACGGCGCCAGATTGTTGTTCATCGGCGCATACCACATCGCCATCAGCGGATGCACCGTGACCTGCTTGGCATATTTGGTGCCGAGTTCGCCAAGACGGTCCGCCGGCGGCGGATCGAACATCCAGTCCGCCTGCCCGTTCTCGACCGCCGTCACCGCCGCTTCGTCGGTGAGGCCGAATTCATAGTCGATCTCGTCGGGATACCCTGCCGGCTGGGCTTCCTTGCTCCATTCCTTGAAGTGAGGATTGCGCACCATTTTCATCAGCTTGTTCGGATCATAGCTCGCGATCATGTAGGGCCCAGTGCCCGGGATCGGATCAGTGCCGGCATCCTTGAGCGGCGCGCCCGCCGGCAGGATCGCCGCGTGCGGAATGGCGATCTTCTGCAGGAACTCGGCATCCGGCTGGACCAGGTTGAAGGTGATCGTTCCGGCTGCGTCGTCAACCGACAGGCCGCCATCGAGGGTGCATGTCGCCGGGGTTTTCAAACACGCATCGGCGCCGACGATGCCGTTGTAGAAGGTCCCGGCCGTCGGCCCGCTGATCTTGAAGATGCGCTGGAACGAAGCCACCACATCCTTGCTGGTGACGTCCGAGCCGTCGGCGAACTTGATGCCTTTGCGCAGCTTGAAGACGTAGGTCTTGCCGCCGTTTTCGACCTTCGGCAGGGTTTCGGCAAGGTCCGCGACCACCTCGAAGCCGGTCTTGTCCCCGGCCTTTTTGTAGGTCACCAGACCATCGTAGAGAATATAGTTCATCTGGAAAAACTGCAGCGTGTAATTGATATGCGGATCGGCGGTGCCGGCAGCGGCGTTGGCCAGCAAGCGGAGCGTGCCGCCAAGCTTGCCTTCCGCGGCCAAGGCACTGCTCGGCGGCGACACGATCGTCATGCCGAGCAGAGCCAGGCCGGGTATCAACGCTGCAAGTGCCTTTTGGGGTCGCATGGCTGTGTTTCCTCGTGGAAAGCGTGTCGACTGGCCACGCTATACGCAATCGACGACCGCGGCGTGGCTGGAAATGATCTGGGTCGCGGGTGGTCTCCGCACCTTCGCCCAATCGCAAAAGACTACGACCAGCGAAGCCGAGCAGGATAGCTATTAAGATAGATAGGTCGGAGAGGCCAGCCTTAAGCCTATTTATTGGGCACGCGGGTGACATGGCTATTTGACAAGCAATGGCCAGCGGGTAAGCTTGTCGCATGCAGGGCTTTTCAGGCGATCTAGAGAGCCGGTTCCGAACGGGAATGAGCATCGACGCCGCCATGGCGGTGGCGACCGATGTGCTGGAGCCCGTCGGTTTCACCTCATTCATCTATGACTATACGCCCGTGCCGGTCAGCCATGAGGGCGACCTGATCACCCCGTCGCTGATGGCTCTGCACAACGTGCCGCGCGACATGCAGGATCTCTGGTGCAAAGGCGGCTATTATCAGCTTGACCCGGTGCAGGAAGCCGCGCTCGCCGTATCGAGGCCGTTCCTCTGGTCGCACAAGGGCGTTCAGAGCACCGTCATGCAGCATGTGCTTCGGTCCAGGCATGATCCGGTGATCAGCTATCTGCTCGATACCAGGATGACCTGCGGCGTCACCGTGCCCATCCGTCTTGCCGGTGGGGATCTGGCCACCTTCACCGCGATCCGCGCCGACCCAGAGCCAGGGTTCGAGGCCGAAGCAAGGCAGTTAATCGCCGAAATCGGCGATCTGGGCCATCTCTTGCACGACTCCGTCTACGCCGGTTTCGATGCCGGCATCCGCACCTGCCCATACGTCCACCTGACGTCGCGCGAGCGCCAGTGCCTGCGCCTCGCCGCCGCCGGACTGACGGCCAAGCAGGTCGCGCGCGAGATTGGCCGCGCGGTGCCGACAGCAACGCTGCATCTCAACGCGGCGACACGCAAGCTTGGCGCGCGCAACCGCTTCCACGCCATCGCGCTGGCTGCCCACTACCGGCTGCTCGAGCCGGAGCATTGAGGCTCTCCGCCTGAGGGCTCCTCCCGCCAGGGCAAACCTATAAATAGTGCTAGCTGTAAATGCGCCGGGCCGCTTAGTACCGTCGGCCGCAAACAAGGCTTGGGAGGGTCCGTCACTTTGGTTCCTGCCAGCCAGGACCCGGAGCTTGGAACTGTGACGGCACATGCGACCACCGAAGGATTCAGCGACTACAGGGGCTACCGCACCTGGTATCGCGTGATCGGAGATCTCAACTCGGGCAAGCTGCCATTGGTCGTCGCTCACGGCGGGCCGGGCTGCACCCACGACTACGTCGATTCATTCAGGGAGCTTGCCGATACCGGGCGGGCCGTCATCCACTACGATCAGATCGGCAACGGCAAGTCGACCCATCTGCCCGACAAGGGCGGCGACTTCTGGACCGTCGATTTCTTTTTGGGCGAACTCGATGCGCTGCTCGCTCACATTGGCATTGCCGAGCGTTACGCCCTGCTCGGCCAGTCCTGGGGCGGCATACTTTCGGCCGAACATGCCGTGCGACGCCCTGCCGGGCTCAAGGCGTTGATCCTGGCCAATTCGCTGGCCTCAATGGCGCTATGGATGGAAGGCGCGCTGCAATTGCGGGCCGGGCTGCCGGCCGATGTGCAACTCGCGCTTGACCGGCACGAGGCAGCCGGGACCACCGATCACCCGGATTATGTTGCGGCAACCAAAGCCTTCTATGACCGCCACGTCTGCCGTGTCCTTCCAACGCCGCGGGAGGTCGCCCGGACATTCGCGGCAATCGACGCGGATCCGACGGTTTATCACACCATGAACGGACCCAATGAATTCCACGTCATCGGCACGATGCGGAACTGGACCATCGTCGAGCGCCTGCATCTGATCGAGGCGCCGACGCTGGCGTTCCGCGGATTTTACGACGAAGCGACCGAAGCCTGCGTCCAGCCCTTTCTCGATCATATTCCCGACGTCGAAGGCATGGTCTTCCCAAATTCCAGCCACATGCCGCATGTCGAGGAGAAGGACGATTGCCTCGCCGCCGTTGGACGCTTTGTGGCCAAATACGATTGAGGCCTGCCCCACAGCAGCCTGTCTTTGCACAAGCTTATCGTGCCGGGCTTAGCCAATCGAGTTGCGCGACGGAGCACAAAACTGCGCCGAAGGTCGGCTGGAATGAATCTTGCGTAGTTAGACCGGCCGCATCGGATCTGGCTCGAACATATGAACCTCATCAGCGTCGACATAAGAATGCTCCGATCGCTGCAGTGCGTCGCGGAAACCGGCAGCATTACTGAGACGGCGCGGCGCCTCAGCCGCTCGCAGCCCGCCATTACCCTGCAGCTACAGCGGCTCGACGTGATCTGCGGCTGCAATCTGTTCCGTCACGATGGGCGCAAAATGGTGCTCACTTCCGATGGCAGACTGGTGCTTTCTTATGCAAATTCGATCCTGCGTCTGCACGACGAACTGCTCTCGCGCCTCTCATCGCCCGATATCGAAGGTCAGGTGATCCTCGGCACCCCCGACCTCTACGCGGCCTATTTGTTGCCGTCGATCCTTGCGGTATTCCAGCGTGCCTTCCCGCGCGTCCAGGTCCAGCTTCACTGCTCGCTGTCGACGCCGCTGGTCGGACAGGTCCATCGCGGCGAAATCGACATCGCGCTGGTCACGCGGATGAACGACTTCATCGGCGGGCGAGTGGTGCGTCAGGAACAGCTCGTCTGGATCACCGGAGAACACTCGACGGCGCATACCGAGACACCTCTGCCTCTGGCGCTGCTTCCGCCGGGCAACATCTATCGCGATCATGCGATAGAGCACCTCGAAGTGGCGGGCCGCTCATGGCGGATCGCCTGCGTGAGCGAGAGTGTCAGCGGGCTCCAGGCGGCGGTGTTTTCAGGCATGGCCGTAACCGTGCTCGGCCGCAGCGCACTCGTTTCGGGCATGCGCGAGATCGTGGCTAGCGGCGACTTTCCCACGCTGCCCAAAGTTGACCTGCTGCTTTACAAGGCGCAGGGCACGACCAAGCCGGCGGCCAAGGCGCTCTATGACTACCTGTCGCACTACCTCGATATTAACCGGGAGATCGGCGCTGTGGTGATGCCGGACATGCGCGAACCCGAATCCGAAAGGCCGCTCAACGAAGGTTGAGCGGCGGCCATTCCTCCGTCCAGGGTCGCACTTCCTCAAAGGCTCCCGCGAGAGCGATGATGGAAGTCTCGCGCATCCATGGTGCGATCATCTGAACGCCGATCGGCAGGCCCGAAGAATCACGTCCGCACGGGACCGTCGCGGCCGGCAGGCCGCACAGATTGACCGGCCACGTGAAAGGCGACCAGCCCAGATGCGCGTCGACCGGATGCCCGTCGATGCAGGACGTGCCGAGCGTGCCGGCCGCGAAGGCGGTAACCGCAACTGTCGGCGTAAGCATCACGTCGACGGTGCGGAACAGTTCGACGAATTGGTTCCGGAGCCGGGAGCGCAGATGCGTCGCCTCCATGTAATCAGCGCCGCTGTAGGTGAGGCCTTTGTCAAGAACGGCGCGGAACTCCTCGTCCGAGTCGAGAAATGCTTCCGCGCCGCGATCACCAACCGATGCCGCTTGTTCAGTGAAGGCGATCGGATTGAGCACCCTGTCGAGAATATCCGGGTCGAGGGCGAAGGGAACCTCGACGAGGTTGGCGCCGGCGGAGGCCAGAATGTCGAGTGCGGTGGCGAACGCCGCACGCACTTGCGGATCGACCGGCGCATACCCGAAATCGACCGAAAAAGCGACGCGCAGACCCATGACCGATGGCGGAATCCTGGAGTACTCCTGCGGCTTCAGGGCGAGCGAGGCGGCGTCGCGCACATCATAGCCCGCTATTGTCTCGAGCAGCAGAGCAGCGTCCGCAACCGTGCGCGCTATTGGACCGGTGTGCGCGAGCGATCCCCATGATGGCGGAAAGAAGCCGGGCGCGCGCGAAACGAGGCCGTAAGTCGGTTTAAGGCCGAAGACCCCGCAGAAGGAAGCAGGTACGCGGATCGAGCCGACGCCATCGGTTCCAATTGCCAGAGGACCGCAGCCGGCGGCGACGCCCGCAGCAGCACCTCCGCTGGAGCCGCCGCTGGTTCGCTCCAGCGACCAGGGATTGCGGGTTATGCCGCTGACGGGACTGTCGGCAGTGAGCTTGTAACCGGATTCGCAGGTGGTCGTTTTGCAGGTTACGATGGCGCCGGCGTCGCGTAGACGGCGCACGACATGGGCATCGACTGGCGGCACGAAGCCGGCAAATGAGGGCGCGCCCGCCTTCGCCGGCTTGCCGGCGACGAAGATGAGATCCTTGACGGTGACGGGAACCCCTGCCAGCGGGCGGGTTTCGGCGCTTTTTCGGTAACGCTGCGCGATCACCTTGGCTGCGGAAACAGCCTCTTCGTAGAGATCAGTCACAACGATATTGCAGACCGCATCCGTGCGGCGGAGCGCACACACCGTGTCTTCGATCACATCAACGGGGTCGAAACGGCCCGCCCTGTAGCCGGCGACCATGTCGACGGCAGAGAGACGCGCAAGATCGCCCGGCGCACTGGCTACGCCGACATTGACTGGAATCATGGTCATGAGCCCTCCCGGGCCGGACTCGCGCGGCCGAACCACGCCGGCCGACCGCTATTTTGTTGCACTTTCGTCGGCATTCCGGAGCGCTGCGGCGACCGCGCGTCGCGCCATGACCATTACGAGATTGGCGCGATATTCCCGATCCGCATGGATGTCCGAATTCAATCCCGACGGATCCAATGACACGCGGCTCAGCGCATCCGGATCGAACCGCTCCTGCAGCGCCGTTTCGATGTCGGTTGCCCTGAACACCGACGAGGCTGCACCGGTGACCGCGACGCGCACCTTTCCGGCCGTTCGTGCGACGAACACGCCGACAATCGCATAGCGCGATGCAGGACTGCGGAATTTCGCATACGCCGCCATGTCGGGAACCGGGACGCGGAAACCGGTGACGATTTCGCCAGCTTCGAGCGCAGTCTCGAACATATCGACGAAGAACGCGTTGGCGGGGATCGTCCGTTCGATCGTGATCACGGTTGCATCAAGAGCGAGGATCGCCGCAGGATAGTCGGCGGCTGGATCGTTGTTGGCGGCCGAGCCGCCGATCGTGCCACGATGGCGGACTTGCGGATCGCCGATGTGCGCGGCGAGCGAAGCCAGTCCAGGTATATGTGTCCGCACCAGCGCTGAGGAGGCGACGTCGCAATGGCGAGCCATCGCGCCGATGACCAGAACGCCTTCATCGAACGCTATCTCGCGAAGTGCTGCGACCGCCGAAAGATCGATGATCGCGACGGGCGCGGCTAGGCTTTGCTTCATGGTGGGCAGCAAGGTCATGCCGCCAGCTAGGATCTTGGCGTCGTCATGCTCGGCAAGCAGGGCAGCCGCTGCCACGGTCGTTGCAGGCTTCAGATAGTCGAAGGATTTCATCGAAGCCCCCTTATTCGGCTGCGAGCGCGGCGCGCGAATTGCGGATGATGTTCCAAATCTTGTTTGGCGTCGCAGGCATGTCGACATGGGTGACGCCCAGGGGCTGCAGGGCGTCGACCACTGCGTTGATAACGGCAGCCGGCGAACCGATAGTGCCGCATTCGCCACATCCCTTCACGCCCATCGGCGTGTGGGTGCATGTCGTTGAATGCGGGGCAACGACTATCGCCGGAAAATTGTCGGCACGCGGCATACAGTAGTCCATGAAGGACCCGGAGAGCAGTTGTCCGGAGCTTTCATCGTAGACACCGTGCTCGAACAGCGCCTGGCCGACACCCTGTACGATACCGCCCTGCAACTGGCCCTCGACGATCATCGGATTGATGATCGTGCCGACATCATCGACGGCGGTGTAGCGCTCCAGCGTCACCATGCCGGTATCGGGATCGATTTCGACCTCGGCGAAATGCGCGCCACCAGGATAGGTGAAGTTGACCGGGTCGTAGTAGGACTGCTCCTCGAGGCCGGGCTCAAGGGTTTCCAGCGGATAGTCGAAGGGCACATAGGCCGCGCCGGCGATCTCCGTGAACGTTTTCTTGCGATCGGTTCCGGCGACCGAAAACTCTCCCGCGTCGAACATGATATCCTCAAGATCGGCCTCGAGTTGGTGCGCGGCGATCTTGCGCCCCTTCAGGACCACCTTGTCGGCGGCTTTCGAGAGCGCCGCTCCGCCGACCACAAGCGAGCGCGAGCCGTAGGTGCCCATCCCGAACTGCACCTTGGCGGTGTCGCCGCAGACGATGTCGATGTCTTCGAACGGCACGCCGAGACGATCCGAGACGATCTGCGCGAACGTCGTTTCGTGGCCCTGGCCATGATTGTGGGTGCCGATCAGCACAGTGACCGCGCCGGTCGGGTGCACGCGCACCGTCGCGCTTTCGTAAAGCCCGCCACGTGCGCCGAGGCTACCGGCCAATCGCGATGGCGCCAATCCGCAAGCCTCGACATAGGTGGACAGGCCGAGGCCGCGATATTTGCCGCGGCCCGCCGATTCCAGCCGCCTCTGCTCGAAGCCATCCGCATCGGCGAGCTTCTCGGCCCTGTCGAGGCAGCCCAGCGGATCGCCGCTGTCATATTCGACGATGACCGGCGTCTGGTAGGGATAGGCCTCGGTCGGGATCATGTTGCGGCGGCGGATCGCGCGCTTGTCGATGCCCATCTCGATCGCCGCGACGTCGACCAGTCGTTCCAGCACGAAGGTCGCCTCTGGCCGTCCGGCGCCGCGATAGGCATCCACAGGAACGGTGTTGGTGAAGACCACCTTCACCGAGCAATGTATAGCCGGCATACGATAGACGCCCGATAGCAGCGGTGCGTAAAGGTTGGTCGGGATGTTTGGTCCGAAGGTCGAGAGATAGCCACCCATGTTGGCGAGTGTGCGCACCCTGAGTCCGAGAAACTTGCCACTCTCGTCGAGTGCCAGCTCGGCCTCGGTGAAATGATCGCGGCCTTGGGCGTCTGAGACGAAGCCTTCCGATCTCTCGCAAACCCACTTGACGGGTTGCCCGAGCTTTGCGGCGGCCCAGGTGACGACGGCTTCCTCGGCATAGTGGAACTGCTTGACACCGAAGCCGCCGCCGACATCGGGCGCCACGACACGCAATTTGTGCTGAGGAATGTGGAGCACCAATTCACCCATCAGGAAGCGGACCACGTGCGGAAATTGGCTCGTCGTCCACAGCGTGTGCTGGCCGGTCGCGAAATCATATTCCCCGATCGCCGCACGCGGCTCCATTGGATTGCCGATTAGGCGGTTGTTGACGAGTTCGATGCTGGCGACATGTGCCGCGTCGGCGAACGCGACCTCCACGGCAGCGGCATCGCCCAGCTCCCAGTCGCAGCACAGATTGTCGGGAATGTCGTCGTAGACGGCGGGCGCACCCGGCTGCAACGCGTCGACCACGCCGACCACGGCAGGCAGGATCTCGTACTCGACCTCGATCGCCTCGACCGCGGCGCGCGCCTGCTCCAGTGATTGCGCCACGACGAAGGCGACGGCATCGCCGACGTGCCGCACCTTGCCATGAGCGATCGGCGGGTGCGGCGGCTCCTTCATCGGCATGCCGTCCTTGCCGTGGATGCCCCAGCCGACCGGCAGCCCGCCGACATTGTCGGCTTTCAGGTCTTCGCCGGTATAGATCGCCGCCACGCCCGGCATGGCGCGGGCGGCAGTTGCATCGATCTCTCCAAGCCGGGCGTGCGCATGCGGCGAGCGCAGGAACGCGCCAAAAAGCATGCCCGGCCGCTTGATATCGGCGACATAGTTTCCGCGCCCGGTGACGAAGCGCAGATCCTCCTTGCGCTTCGGCGCCGCGCCGATGCCAACCACTTTTGACATGTTCATGAGCCCCTCACTTTGCCCGCGCGCATGGCGGCGGCGCCGGCGATCACCGATTTGACGATGTTGTGGTAGCCCGTGCAGCGGCAGAGATTGCCCTCCAGCCAATCGCGCACCTCCGTTTCGGTTGGGTCGGGATTGCGTCCGACAAGGTCGACCGCGCTCATCAACATCCCCGGCGTGCAGAAGCCGCATTGCAGCCCGTGGTTTTCATGGAAGGCCTGCTGCATCGGATGCAGCTTCGCCTGTCCGGCGCCCGCCAGGCCTTCAACCGTCGCTACTGAACCGCCATCTGCCGAGACTGCCAGCATGGTACAGCTTTTCACCGACTCGCCGTTGAGATGCACCACGCAGGCACCGCATTGGCTGGTGTCGCAGCCAATGTGAGTTCCGGTGAGCGAGAGCTGCTCGCGCAGGAGATCGACCAGCAGCATCGCCGGATCGATCGATACGCTGACCGGGCGTGCATTGAGCGTGAGATTGATTTCCATGGTGTGCTCCGGGCTAGGCAAGCAAATGCGCGCGGTCGATCAGCCATGCGGCAAGGACGCTATCGCCGACGTCGAATGGATTCTCGAAAAAGCGGCGTTCCGGCACATAGGCGACGAATTCCTCCTCGCCCGCAGCGTCCAGCATCACCTTGACGAAATTGCCCTGGTATTCGATGCCGAGGATCGTCGCCGGCACCGAAGCCATGTCCTGCTCGGAGAGCGTTGTGCCCGTGCGGAACAGTTCGACGTCGTCGCGCCGCACCGCGATGTCGATCGCCTGGCCGGCCTCCAGCCGGACGCCGGCGCGCATCGGAATCGTAATGCCGTTGATTTCAGGGCTCGCGATCATAGCGCGCGTGCCATTAATCCTGCCGACCTTGCCACTGAGCACATTCTGCCCACCAAGGAATTCCGCGACGTAGCGATCCTTCGGCGCAGCATAGATTTCACGCGCCGGACCAGACTGCTTGATCTTGCCGTTTTCCATGACGACGACCATGTCGGCGAGCGCGATGGCCTCGAGCTGCGTATGCGTGACATGGACGAAGGTGATGCCGAGTTCGCGCTGCATGCGTCTCAGCTCGGCGCGCATCCTGATGCGGAGATGCTCGTCGAGCGCCGAAAGCGGCTCATCGAGCAGCAACACCCGTGGTTCGGTAATGGCAGCGCGGGCGAGCGCCACGCGCTGCTGCTGACCGCCGGAAAGCTGCGCCGGGAGACGGTTGGCACACTCGGCCAGCCGTACCTTCTCGATCATGGCGTCAGTCCTGGCGTAGCGCTCGGTCTTCGAGAGCCCACGGACCCTGGGCGCGAAGGCTATGTTGTCGCGAACCGTCAGATGCGGAAACAGCGCGTAGGACTGGAACATCATCGCCGTACGGCGCTCGACCGGTGGCAGGCCGACGACACTTTCGCCGCCAATCAGGATCTCGCCAACGGTCGGATCCTCGTGGCCGGCGATCATACGCAGGATCGTGGTCTTGCCGCAGCCCGAAGGGCCGAGAATGCAGCAATAGGCGCCGTCCGGAATTTTCAGATTGACGCCGTCGACCGCATAGCTGAAGCCGTCATAGCTCTTGGCGACGCCGGCGATCTCAATATGACCCATGCCGACCGTCATGCGCCGGCTCCCACGAGAACGGGCGGGTGGCTCCTGCGCCGCTTCTGGATGAAGGCGATCGTGCCCAGACTTGCCCCGATGACGAGAAAAGAGACGATCGTGGTGACGGTGCCAAGCGCATAGAGTGCCGGCGAAGTGATGTTCAGCGTCATGCTCCAGATCTCCAGGGGCAGTGTATTGAGCGAGCCGGCGGTCTGCAGCGTCCGGGCAAATTCGTCATAGGAGAGCGTGAAGCCGAACAGCGCGACGGCGACAAGGCCGGGCGCCAGCACCGGGATCACGACGAGCCGGATCGCCTGCCAGGGCGAGGCGCCAAGGTCGCGCGCCGCTTCTTCCCAGGCATGGTCGAAGCGCGACATGACGGCGAACATGACGAGCACGCCAAAAGGCAACGTCCATGAAAGCTGCGCACCAAGCGCCGAGGTGAACAGGCTTGCCTCGATACCGACCGAGTTGAAGATGAGTCCGACGCCGATGCCGAGCACCAGGCCGGGAGCGACCAGGCTGCCGATCATCAAATAGAAGACGGTCGTGTCACCGTCGAAGCGTTTGCGAAAGCCAAGTCCGGCCAGGAAGGATACGACCACGGTCAGCACCGTGACCACGATCGCAAGCTCGAACGAGCGCTCGAAGGAGCCCTTGACGTCGCCGGTGCGGACCTGCGTGAACAGGTCGACGAACCAGTGCAGCGAGAGACCCTTGATCGGGAAGACCAGCCCGCCGCGCAGATCCTGGAAGGAAAGAATATAGATGCAGGCCATCGGACCGTAGAGCGCCACCAGGTAGAGCGTGAACAGGGTGGCAAGCACATAGAAGGTCCACGGCCGGCGTCCACTGGCCGGGGCAATCGCCCGGCTCCTGTGCGCCGGCACGCTTGCGGCGATGGTCGGGGCCATGCTCATCGCGTGATCTCCTTGCGGATGTCGACGAAGCGCAGGATCAAGCCGACAGTCAGCACGAGAACGACGGTGAGCAGCACTGCACTGGCCGCGGCGGTCGGATATTGCAGCACCGAGATGTCCTCATAAAAGGCGCCGGCGACAGAGGCAGAGCCGCCGCCCGACATTACCTTGACCACGAAGAAGTCGCCCATGACGATCGAAATCACGAAGATCGAACCGAGCGCGATACCGTTCTTGGACAGCGGCACGATGATCAGCCGCATGATATCAAAGCGGCTGGCGCCAGCGTCGAGCGCCGCCTCGACGACGCGCTTGTCGATCCGGCCCATGGCGTTGAAAATCGGCACGATCATGAAGATGGTGAGCTGGTGGACATAGGCGACGACCACCGCGAAGCTGGAAAACAGCAGGAATTCGAGCGGTTGGTCTATCAGACCGATCTTGAGCAAGGCCTCATTGACCAGCCCCTCCTTGCCCAGCAAGGGGATCCAGGAAATCATCCGGATAATGTTGGAGGTCCAGAACGGCACTGTGCAGAGCAGGAACAGCCCGAGCGCAAGCAGCGGGTTCCTGACATGGAAGACAAGGAAATAAGCGACGAGGAAGCCGATCACCAGGCTGAAAAACCACGTCAGCATGGTGAACTTGATGGTCTCGTAATAGAGATTGAACGTCAGTTCCGAGGTCAGTATCTGCGTGTAGTTTTCGAGATTGAACGCCGGGAACAATCCGCCGAAGCCATCGGTTTCGAAGAAGCTCGCTGCCACCACTGCAACCAGCGGTAGCACGAAGAACGGGATCAGCACGACGACCAGCGGGGCAACATAGGCCCACCCGGCCAGATTTCGCTTGAACGCAACGCTTTGTGTCATCGCCGGACTCCGAGGATTTTCGGATGAAGGTGTGATCGGGCAAGGCGCCCGATCCGGTTGCGGCGACGCCGGTCACGCAACCTTGAAGTCGTTCCAGCGCTTGTTCATGTAGGCCGCCTCGTCCATCAGCGTGTTCCAGCACGAGATGTTCTTGACCCGCTCGAGGAAGGAGCCGCCATCGCGCACCGTACCCGTCTTCTCCATCGGAGTGCCGTAGGGGTCCTTGACTTCATCCGGCGCCGGCTTGCCGTCGTACCAGTAGTCCCATTCGGCGGCGGTGAGGAACGGCTTGGCGGTGGACGGCACCGGGCTGTAGTAGCCGTAGCGGGCGACGAAAGCGCCCTGCCAGCCGGTGTAGTACCAATTCATATACTCGTAGGCCGCTTCAAGCTTCTTGCCGGTGAGGTGCTTCATCAAGCCCATCCCGTTGCACCAGCCGCGATAGCCTTCCTTGTCGCCCTTTTTGTTGACCGGCGCGTAGACGCAAGGGATCTCCTTGACGCGAACCGCGGCAACCGCTGGCGACCACATCGACTGGATGATCACCTCGCCGGCCGCCATGAGCTGCACGGATTGGTCGAATGTGGTCCAGGTGGCGCGGAAATGCCCCGACTTCTTCAGCTCGATCAGCTTGTCGATAGTGAAGTCGATCTCTTCCTTGGTCATGTTTCCTTTGTTGCCGTACTTGATGAGGTCGGCACTCTCGAAACACAGGGCGGCGTCCATGATCCCGATCGCCGGCACGTCGAGGATCGCCGCCTTGCCCTTGAACTTCGGGTCGATCAGTTCCTTCCACTCGGTAACCGGATGGCCGATCAGATCAGGACGGTAGCCGATCGAATCCGCATTGTAGACTTGCGGCAGGAATGTCGCCCATTCGGTGACGCCGTCGTGGAGATCGGTCGCGTCGGGCGTCTCGATATACATCGCTTCGTACGGCGAAATGCCCTGGCGCGACACCACTGCGCCGTCGATCTCACCCTTGGTGAAGATCGGCAGGATATTATCGAACTCCTTGATCTTGTTGATTTCGATGCCTTGGATCACGCCGCGTTTGGCGGCGAGCTTGGCCTGCCAGCCTTCGAGGTCGGCGATATCGACCGAATTCGGCTGGGTGATGAAGCGGTTGATGGCAGCGGAGGTGTCGAGATTCTGCATCGTCACTTTCAAGCCGAGATCCTTGGCCGCCTGGTCGCCGATCGCCTTGACGACCGAGTACGAAACGCCGACGTGGCGCAGTTCGATGTCCTTGATCTCCTGGGCCCAGATCGTCGGAAAACCGCCGATCGCTCCGGACCCTACGGCGGCCCCGGCAGCAGCCGCGCTGCCTTTGAGAAACTTTCTTCTTGTCAGTGTATTCGTCGGCTCTTTCACCTGTTTCATGGTCAAACCCTTCCCCTGCATGCCGAGCCTGTTGTCGGCAATCCACATTCTTCGATGTCCGGCTTTATGCTGGAGGGTAGGATATATTTTTTGCGCAGCCCGCCAAATTAGAAGTGAAAATTCCAATTATAAGCAGGGCAAATCTGCCGCCGATATGCGCACCGGCAAGCGCCGTTCTCCCAAAACATATGCAAAAGCGCAGATTCCCTACTCTTTCCTGCCAGAATATTCAGCAAGTTGGCAATTCCCGTAGCGCGCAGACTCGCAGCCACCGGGCGAAAATAATTTCAAGGCACGTTCACCGTGATCTGGACGAACGGAGGGGACCGTGAGGGAGCCGCAATATCAAAGAGAGGATGTCCGCTCAAGCGAGCTCTGCCGAAAAGGAGCCGCCCGATTGTGCCCCCAATCTCTCCGCGATTAGCCTCGATGGCCGCGCTCTATCGAGAAAAACCGTGTTGCGCGCCACTTGCCGGCTACGGCCGAGGCCCGCCGGCGCGCCGGTATTCGGATTGACATCGAACTTCGGAAAATTGCTCGAAGAGATATCCAGCCGCAGCCGATGGCCGGCACGGAACAGATTGGCAGTCGCAAATAGCTCGATGCGAAGCCGCATGATCTCTCCAGGCTTCACGAGTTCGGCTCTTTCGAATGAACGCCGGAAGCGGCAGCGGAAAATCCCGTCGGTCAGGTTCAGGGCAAAGCCCGTCGGATAGTCGGCGCTCGGTGGATAGACGTCGATCAGTTTCGCCGTGAAGTCGGTGTCGGGTGCATCGGTCGCCGCCCAGAGCTCCACCTCTACCCGTCCGAGCACGGTCAAATCGTCGGCAAGCGGCTCGGTCTCAAAGGAGAGGACATCGAGACGGGCGGAAAGCGGCAAGCCGAAATTGCGGCAGCCGAAGAACCTCTTGTCCTCTCTCTGGTCGAAGCCGCCGCCGGCGAAGATCGGCTGACCGCTGGTCAGCGCGCCGCCGATGGTCGGGACCGGATCGGCGGGATCGAAATCATAGCTCAGCGCGACGGCGTCGGGCGCAGGAAAGACCTCCGAGAGCCTGCCGTTGGGGTGCAGATAATAGCTTTGCTCCGTCACGTTCGGCAGCGGCCACCGCTTGCCTTTGATCCAGCGCCCGCCGTGATCGAGACGGCCCGTTTCATTTTTCGTGCCCTTTCCCCCGCCCATGACAAAAAGACGGATCGGCTCCTCGTCGAGATCGTCCTCCAACCCGCTCTTCAGCCAGCGATCGAACCAACGGCGACGAAACTCCAGCCAGCTTGCCGCCACATTGCCGCCGAGCGGAGCGTTCGGTCCGAAATCGACGTCGCCGGCAAAGGTCAGATTGCGATCGCCGTGCAGACCCGGACCCATGATCAAGGCGAGCGGCCGTTTGCCATTGCGTGCAAGGCCGGCGAAATTCTCGAACGTCGTCGGGACATAGACGTCGAACCAGCTCGAGATCAGGGCGATCGGAATGTGGGGAATGGCGTCGTAGAAGCCCGCTGCATGAATGCCGACCTGCTTCCAGAAGCCGTCGAAAGTCTCGTGCCGCCACTGCTCCAGCAGGTAAGCCTCGTAGTCCGGAGCCCAGCGGAGCGGGGAACGGCCCTCAGACCAGGGCATTTTGCCGAACCAGCGATGCAGGTTTTCCGCTTCGAGCGCCTTTCGGGCCAACTCGTCGCCGGCGGCGACGGCGCTCTCGCGGGCTTCCCGGTAGGCCCAGGTCGCCTGTTTCAGCTCGAACGCGCCGCCTTGGCGGATGCCGCAGGTGAAGGCGTTAGAGAATCCGCCGGAATCGAGGATCATGGTTGCAAGAGCCGGCGGCGCAAGGCACGCCGCCGCCATTTGGGTATGCGCAGCATAGGAAAGGCCCATGGTGCCGATCCGGCCACTGCACCAGGGCTGGGCTGCGATCCATGCAAGCGTGTCGTAGCCGTCCGGACCTTCGGAGCGATATTTGACGAACTCGCCTTCCGAGCCGTAGCGGCCGCGGCAGTCCTGGTAGACGACGATGTAGCCATGGCGCACGAAATGCTCGGCGACCGTCGCGCGATCCATCGGTTCGGTCATGCTGACCTCGAGTTCGGCGCGCGATGCCATCGCCTTGCCATAAGGCGTCCGCTCAACGATGACGGGAGCTGGCCGGTCCAGCGCGCGGCCTCCCCTTGCCGGTCGGTAGACGTCGGTCGCCAGTCTTACCCCATCGCGCATCGTCACCATAATATCGCGGCAGAGGACCATGTCATCGGTCACGGACTGGAACGCCTGGAGGTCGGTCATCTCAAAAAATTCCAAGGCGTTCAGGCGGCGGCGTCATTGAGGTGGCATGCGCTCTTGTGTCCGGCAGCAACCACCTTCAGTCGGGGCGCTTCGGTGCGGCAACGAGGCATCGCGTGCGGGCAGCGCGGGTGGAAATGACATCCGCTCGGCGGCGAGAGCGGGCTCGGCAATTCACCCTTGATCGCGGCAAAGCCGCGTCTGGTGGTTTCGATCCGCGGCACCTCGGCGAGAAGCGCCTGCGTGTAGGGATGGTTGGCCCGTGCAAAGATCTCCTCGGCCGGAGCCTCTTCGACAATGCGGCCGAGATACATGATCGCCACCCGATCGGAGATGTGCTCGACCACTCCGAGATCGTGGCTGATGAACAAGTAAGTGAGGTTCAGCCTCTCGCGCAGGTCCATGAAGAGATTGAGGATTTGCGCCTGGATCGAGACGTCCAAAGCGGCAACGGCCTCATCGCAGACGAGAAATTCCGGCTGCACGGCGAGCGCGCGCGCAATGCCGATCCGCTGGCGCTGGCCGCCGCTGAACTGATGCGGAAAGCGGTGTTTTAGCGCCGGATCGAGACCGGCACGCCGGAACTGTTGATCGACAAAGGTACCGAGATCGCCCTCAACCAGCCCGTGTACGCGCGGCGCCTCGCTGACGATATCGGCCGCTTTGCGGCGCGGATTGAGCGAGGCGTAGGGATTCTGGAATATCATCTGCACGCGCAGCTTGGCCTCACGCCGTTCGAGCGCCGGAAGCGCCTTCAAGTCCTTGCCGCGCCATGATACCGATCCCTTGCTGGGCGCCACGATGCCGGCGACGATCCGGCCCAGTGTGGACTTGCCGCATCCCGACTCGCCAACGAGGCCCAGAACCTCGCCCCTGCGAACGGCGAGGCTGACACCGTCGATCGCCTGCACGCTTGCCGTCGGTTTGGCGAGTTTGAACGAGATCGCCAAACGGGCCGCGAGATCCGGCCGCGTGCCGAAGCTGTGAGAAATCTCGTTCAGCTCGATCAGCGGCGCCATCCTGCTAGAACCCGCTGAGGAGCTTTGAATGTCTGCCGCAACCGGAGTGGAGGGGATCATACGCGGAACTCCGGCAAGGGATGAACGCAGCGGTGCTCGCGCGGGCCAGCAGTGAGCAGAGGCACCGCCTGGGCACACGCCGCGTCGGCGCGCGCGCAGCGCGGGGCGAAAGCGCATCCGGCCGGCAGCCGCGCAACACTGGGCGCCATTCCCGGGATCTGCCGAAGCCGCTCGCCACGCCGGTTGCGGCTGGGAACGGAGTCGATCAGACCGGCGGTATAAGGGTGCAACGGACGGGCGAGAACGTCCGACACCGGGCCGGATTCGACGATGCGGCCCGCATACATCACGGCGATCCGGTCGGCGAGCCGCGAGACGACGGCGAGATCATGCGTGATCCAGATCAGCGACGTGTTGTTCTGCGCCACGAGCTTTTGCATCTCGGCGAGAATCTGTGCCTGGATCGTCACATCGAGCGCGGTGGTCGGCTCGTCGGCGATGATGAAGTCCGGCCGTTGCAGCAGCGCAATAGCGATAACGACGCGCTGGCGCATGCCGCCGGAAAACTGATGCGGATAGGCCTGCAGCCGCTCATCCGGACTCGGGATCCCGACCATGCCGAGCGCGTCGCGCGCCCGCGCCCTGGCGTCCATGCGCGAGACGTTTTCATGCGCCTGCACCGCCTCGATCATCTGCGTGTCGATGCGCAGGACCGGGTTCAGCGTCATCATCGGATCCTGGAAGATCATCGCCATGCGGCGCCCGCGCAGCGCTCGCATCTCCTCGCGGCTGGAGCGGGTGATGTCGCGGCCGTCGAAGACGATCTGGCCGCCGACGATCGTGCCTGGCGGATCGACAAGGCCGATGATGGAAAAGCCGGTGACCGATTTGCCGGACCCGCTTTCACCGACGAGACCCAGAACCTCGCCGCGCGCGACGCTGAACGAGACGCCGTCGACGGCTTTTGCTTGTCCGAAATGGGTCCTGAGATCGCGGACTTCGAGCACGGTCGCATTCATTCGCGCCCCCGCGGGTTGAGCACGTCGCGGAGCCGATCACCTACGAGGTTGATCGCAACCACGGTAATCAGCAGCGCCACGCCGGGATAGAAACTGATCCACGTCATGCCGGAGAGCATGTACTGATAGCCGTTGGCGACCAGCAGGCCGAGACTGGGCTCGGTGATCGGCACACCGAGGCCAAGGAAGGACAAGGTCGCCTCCAGCGAGATGGCGCGCGCCACCTGCACCGTCGCGATCACGATCAGCGGCGGCAGGCAGTTGGGCAGAAGATGGACGAACAGGATGCGCCATCGCGGAATGGCGAGCGACTCTGCCGCCTCCATGTATTCCTTGCGCCGCTCCACCAGCGCCGTGCCGCGCGCGGCACGTGCATAAGTCGCCCATTCGACGATCACCAGAGCGAGTACGACGTTGAGGATTCCCTTGCCGAGAAAGGCGAGGATCATCAGTGCAACGAGAATGGAGGGGAAGGAGAGTTGCAGATCGACGATGCGCATGATCGCGGTCTCGGTCCGACCGCCGACATAGGCGGCGAGCAGGCCTAAAGAGGCGCCGAACAGCGCGGCGAAAAGCGCCGAGCTGACGCCGACGCCGAGCGATATGCGCAGGCCGTAGATGATGCCGGAAAGCATGTCACGACCCTGGTCGTCGGTGCCGAGCCAGAAAATCATGCCCGTCATCGATTGCGAGCCGGGCGGCAGGCGGCTGTCCATGATGTCGAGCTGGTTGAGGTCGTAGGGATTTTGCGGCGCTATAAGCGGCGCGAGCAGCGCCAGCCCGATGATCGCGGTCAGCAGCACGAAACCGGCAATGGCGGCAGGCGAGCGGAAGAATGCCCGCACGAGCACTCGAAACGGCGCCTCTTCACTCTTCTCGGCCTCGGTAGGCATCGGTGGCGGCAAGGTGTCGACGCTCATGTCACGGTCCCTCGCCCTGGAGCCGCACCCGCGGGTCGAGTGCCGTATAGGTCAGGTCGACGACGAGATTGATGATGACGAAGAAGGCGACGATCGCCATCAGGTATGCGGTGATGATCGGACGGTCGAGCACGTTGATGCTGTCGATGATCAACTTGCCCATGCCAGGCCAGCTGAACACGCTTTCGGTGACGACCGAGAAGGCGACGATAGAGCCGAATTCCAGGCCGATGATGGTCACCACCGGGATCATGATGTTCTTCGAGACGTGGACGCCGATCACGCGCGTTTCCCTGAGGCCCTTGGCCCGCGCGAACTTGACGAAATCGAGCGGCAGGACTTCGGCGACGCCGGCGCGCGTCAGGCGCAGAATGAGGCAGGCGTCAAACAAGGCGAGGTTCACCGCCGGCAGGATCAGGTGGGCAAGGCCGTCTTTGGTCAGGAACGCCCATTGGACACCGAACAGTTCGGCGGTCTGGCCGCGCCCGCCGCTCGGCAACCAGCCGAGCTGCACGGCGAAAAACATGATCAGCACCAGCCCGACCCAGAAGGTCGGCAACGAGAAGCCGAGGATGCTGACGGTCATGATGACGCGGCTCAAGATGCGATCCGGCCGCAGTCCGGCATAAAGCCCGAGCGGCACGCCGACGACGATGGCAATGAGGATGGCAGAGACGGCCAGTTCGAGTGTTGCCGGCAGTCGCTGCAGGATCACCCTGATCGCCGGCTCGTTGTAGACGTAACTCTCGCCAAGGTCCCCATGCAGCGCTGCCCAGAGGAAGCGGAGGTACTGCTGCCAAAGCGGCAGGTCGAGCCCGAGTGCCTGGACGACGCGCGCGCGCTCGATCTGATCGGCGTCGGGCGAGATCAAAATGTCGACGGGGTCGCCGATGACGTTGATCGCGATGAAGACGATAACCGTCATGGCGAACATGACCATCACAGCCTGGAGCAGCCGGCGCGCGACGGCTGCGGTCATGGCATCGCTCCGCAGCCTGATTGCCGGAAAGGGTCGCCGGTCGTCTGTGCGCGGCACATCACGCCGGCACCGCCATCGCCATGCCGTCGCGCTGCGGATCGGCGCCGCCGCGGCAAATTCCGTCTTCGATCTGGATGCCGTGGAGGGCGGCAAAAGCGTAACTTTGCCAGGAGCGCTTCACCTCGTAGCCCCGGCCCTCGATTTCTTCAGTGACATAGCGCGGAATGCGATTGGAGACGTCGATTGTGTTCGACACCGCCACGATCCTCGGGGCGGCCACCGCTTCCGACATGCTCATATCGAAATCAATGAGATTCATCAGCCCCTGCGCCATGGACGGCGCGATATAGCTGCCGCCGGGCGCTCCCATGACGATCACCGGCCGGTCGTCCTTGAATACGATTGTGGGAGCCGCAGAGCTGGCCCGCCGCTTGCCGGGAGCCAGCGATCCGGCCCGGCCCGGCCTTGGGTCGAAGCGGCTCATCGTTCCGTTGTACATGAATCCCAGCCCATCGGTGATCGCCCCCGAGGGACTGCCCAGCGTGTGGGTCAAGGCGACGGCATTGCCCTCATGGTCGACCACCGAAATATGGGTCGTGTCGCGCGGCGACCGGTCATCGACGCGCTCGATCCTGGCGCGCAGCCCGGCCTTGATCTCGGCGGCGAGCCCGCTGCAATAGTCGCGGGACAGCAGCCGCGCGACCGGCACGTCGACATAGGCAGGATCGCCGAGATGGCGGTCCTTGTCGATGGTCATGCGCTTCATCGCCTCCGCCAGCAGGACGATGTGCTCGGCACCGTCATGCTCCATGGCTCCGACATCAAAATGCTCGAGGATGTGGAGCAATTGCAGCATGGATATGCCGCTGGCGGGCGGCGGGCTGGTCGCAATATCGTAGCCACGATACTCGCCCCAGAGCGGTTGCGCGGTGGATAGCTCATAGCGCGCCAGATCATCCTTCCCGATAAGGCCGCCGTTGGCGGCCATGTCGGCGGCGATCTCTTCGGCGATCTCGCCTTTGTAGAAAATGTCCGGACCGGCGGCCGCGATGCGCTCGAGCGTTTGGGCGAGGTCGGTGTTGACGACGACGTCGCCTGGCAGCTTGACCGCGCCGTCCGGGCGAAAATAGATGGCGCGCCCCGTGTTGCTGAAGCGCAGCTTGTCAAGGGTCCGCACTTCGCCGGTATCTACGCCGTCCTGGGCCCAGTACCAATGGACATGCGGGCGGACCATAAAGCCGCGCCTCGCCTGCTTGGCGGCGGGTGCGACGACGTCGGCCCATTCAAAAGTGCCGTATCTCGCCAGCGCCTCGGCATAGCCCTTGACACTGCCCGGCGTGCAGACGGCGAGATAGCCGATCTCGCTGATGCCGCCTTCCAGCAGAAAGGCGAAGCCGTCGCGCGACTGGCCGACCAGAAGGTCGCTCCACATTTCAGGCGACGCTTTGAGCGGCGCCCTGGCGTAGAATTCTAGCACCTCGTGCACGCCGCGTCGCGGCATATAGACCTGCATCGAGCCAAAGCCCCCGATGCCGGCCATTTGAGGGTCTGCGACGCCTTGCATGAAAGCGCAGGCGATCGCCGCATCGACGGCGTTGCCGCCGCGTTTGAGCACCAGCGCGCCCGCCTCGACCGCCTCCGGCTGCGGCGCAACGATCATTGCATTCATCTTGATGCGTTCCGTCGTTCCTTGAGCGCCTGGGCCAGGAAATCCTTGACCGGATCGAGAACCGCGTCGCGTTCGTGGGCTACCCCGGGCAGCAAATCAAAGCGTACGCGCGCACCCGCTTCCTCGAACGATCGACACAACGTGCTGAGGCGTTCCGGCCTCGTTTGTCCTGCATCGTTGGCGCCCGGCATCCAATGCGCGCTGCCTTGGATATGCGTGATTTCCCAGGTCTCCAGGTCGGCATCGCCGACGATCATCTGGACAGGCACTTTTGCCAGCGCTGCGGCGTCGAAGGTGATGCCGAACTTCTCCGGCAGATCGCGAATGCCCACCCACCAGTCCCGCGTGGGATCGAGCAGGGTCACCGATCCCGGTGCGCCGATCGACGCCGCCCATAGCCTGTCGGGATGAAGGATGGCGAAGCGATGGGTGAAATGCCCGCCGCCGGAAAACCCGAACATAGCGAAGCGGGTCCAGTCCTGACGGTATTTCGCGACGACTTCCTCGACTATCGCGAGCAGCACCTGATCGTAGCGGATGTCGCCCTCGATCATGTATTTGTATCCGCTGCGGGCATCGTCGCCGAGAACGCCCATTGGAAACACCGGGCACAAAATGGCGCAGTCGTTCCAGCGTCCGAACTCGGCGAACGCATCACGGAAACCCAGGAACGAGGTGCGGCCGGTACCATGGACGGCCACCAGTAGGTCGACTTGGGCGCCTTCCCCAACCGCGGGCGGTACATACAGGCAATAGTGGAAGCGTGGGTCCGATTTGGAAGCAAAGATGGCGGTCGCGCCAAGATCGTATGTAGCGCGACCGCGATCCGCAACAGATCCCGTGGCGATGCTCGTCAAGTCTACATCTCCTCAGACAATCTTGGCGTTCATGGCCAGCGTATACTGGTCGGCCCGCGTCGTGAACTGAAGGTCCTTTCGGGCAGCCACGACGAGAACCTCATGGTGCAGCGGAATCAGGGCGACGTCGTTGAAGACGATGTCGCTGAGCTCCGAGAGCATAATTTCGCGTTTGGTGTCGTCCAGCGTCCGCTTCGCCACAGCCAGTTTGGCATCGAGATCGGGATTGGAGTAGCGGCCCGAATTGGCGATGCCCATACCGGCGTCCGGATTCTGCGTCGCGACCAGAGCTGTCATCGGGTTCGAGGTTTCGCCTGTGTTGACGCCCCAGGAGTCCAGATTGACGCTGAACTCATGGGCATCCGCCTTGTCGGCATAAACCGACCAGGGCATGACCTCGACGCTGACTTCCAGGCCGATGCGAGAGAACATCTGGGCCACGGCCTGCACGATCTTCGAATCGTTGACGATACGATCATTTGGCCCGTGGATCGTCAGGCGGAAGCCATCGGGGTAGCCGGCCTCGGCAAGCAGGGCCGTGGCTTTTGCAGCGTCGAATGGAACGGGTTTGATAGCAGCCGAGGTGCCCGGGGCGCCGGCGGGCAGAAACTGTGAAGCGACAATGGCATTGCCCTGCATCAAACGCTCGACAATGGCGCTGCGGTCGATCGCCATGGACAGCGCCTGCCGCACACGCAGATCCTTCAGCGGGTTGCGGTCGAGCGGCTTGCCATCCTTGCCGCTGATGAAGGGCGTCACGTCCCTGAACGTGTCCAGCGAGAAGAAGACCACCCGGCTCGATACGCCGCGGATGATGTGAAAGCGCTCGTCTTGTTCGACGCGGGCAACACCCTCGTAGGGCACCTGTTCGACGAGATCGAGATCGCCGGCGAGCAGGTTGGCAAGCCGCGCGCCGGCATCGGTGACGATGCGGAGCTCGACGTCCGGCAAAGCAGGCCTCGGTCCCCAGTAGTTGGGATTGGCGGAAAGCGCGACACGGTTGCCGGAAACATATTCCTTCAGCACATAGGGGCCAGTTCCGATCGCCGCGGTGCCGTTGTTGAACTGATCGCTCGGGGTATCCTTGAACTTGGCGCGGATGATGCGAATGCGACTGAGCGAATTGGGCAGAAGCGGCTCCGGCTGCTTGGTTTCGATGAGAAGCTTGCCGGCTTGGGGCGAAGTGATCGACTTGATGTTGCGCGTGTAGGTCCGGAACGACGCCGTGCTGTCGATGGTGTTGGCCCGGTCGAATGAGACGACGATGTCGTCTACGGTGAGCGGCTCACCGTCGCTGAAGCGCACGTCTGGGCGCAGGTCGAACTCCCAATGGGTGTTGTCGACCGCGCGCCAGGCCGTCGCCAGCCCCGGTCTGGAGATCGACTTTTCGTCGTTGGTGACAAGCGTGTCGTAGATATGGGTGGCAAGCGCGTTGTTCGGCGCATTGCTCTTCAGATGCGGGTCTAGCGTCGTCGGCGGAGCAGCCATGCCGATCCGCAATTGGCCGGTTGCCGCGGCGTGGGCAAGCCCTGTCCAGCCAATACCTTGCAAGACGGCGGCACCACCGAGCGCCCATTGCACCAGCGCACGGCGCGATATTGTCCGGTTCATCATTGTTTTTTCTCCGGTGTCCACTCTGGATAGTTCCGTCGGAGGAGTTCTTTTCCGCTGCCGCTTGCCATGATCGAGCCCAGCTTGGGATCCGCTGATGGTGCCGGCCTCCTTCCTGACAGCGAGTGAAACGAAAGCTTCACTATTTGTCAACACAGATAAACCATCGTTTCACTAGACGATACAAATTTTCTTGTTTAACCTTCTGCACGAGACGCTTTGGCGAGGAAGTGAGAAATGACCGATCAAGCAGATACCCGGTACACGGTCGATTCCGTCGATCGCGCGATCAGTTTGTTGCAGACTGTGGCCGGCGAGGCAGATCTTGGCGTTTCCGAAATCGCGCGGCGTTCCGGCGACAGCAAGGCGCGCGCTTTCCGGCTTTTGCAGACGCTGGTGCGGCGCGGCTTGCTGGCGCGATCATCGGATGGAAAAGGCTATCGCCTCGGCCTCGCTGCATTGATGCTGGGCCACGCCGCCAGCGAACAGATGGACCTGATCCGCATAGCAAACCCTGTTCTGGAAGAACTCGGTCAGAAGATCGGCGAAACCACCCAGTTGCGGATCCGCGATGACCAGGAAAGCCTTTGCGTCGCCAAATGGGAGCCGAAGCGGGACCTTCGCGTCAATGCGATTGTCGGCCGGCGGCGTCCGCTACATGCCGGTTCGAGCAAGGCGTTCCTGGCCCATATGGGTGATGAGGAGCGCGAGGCCATTCTTTCCGGCCCGTTGAAGCGCTTCACCAAGAAAACGGTGACCGATCCTCGGCTTCTTAGGGGCGGGCTCGAGCAAATCCGCAAGGCGAAGTTTTTCGTCAGTCGCGGCGAGATCAACGACGATCTGATTTCGATCACCGCACCGGTGTTCGTGGCGCCGGGTAAGATAATCGCGGCGCTGAACATCGCTGCCCCGGAAAACCGGGTGCCGGAAGAGCGTATAAGCGAACTGGGCGACATGGTGGCCCGGGCCGCCCATCGTATTTCCGCCGCCCTTGGCTTCCGCTCGCCGGCTGCCAATGACATAGCGAGTTGAACTGGTGCCAAGCATCACACTGCCTCGGCAGATTGCGACGAGGGGTGTATCTCCGGAACGGTGAAAACCGACACCTCGCCCTTGAAGCCTTCCAGTTCAAACACGCCCGCCTGGACAACCGGCATCGACGCTCCCTCCGCAAATCCGGGACCAAGCACCAGAGGGATGCTCAGCTTTTTGGTCGTTGACTCGAGCCGTGCCGCGCGGTTCACCGGCGAGCCAATCGCGGTGTAATCGAAGCGCCGTTCGGAGCCGAAATTCCCGACGGAGCAGATGCCAGTCTCGATGGCGACGCCGATTTCGATAGGGGGATGCCCGCGCGCGGTAAGCGCGGCGTTTTCGCGCTTGACCCGTTCGATCAGGGCGAGCCCCGCTTCAAGCGCGCGCTCGCGATGATCTGGCTGGTCAAGCGGCGCGTTCCAGAAGGCTAGCACGGCATCGCCCATGAACTTGTCGATCGTCCCGTCGCGCTTGAGTATCTCATCGGTCGCAAGGCCGAGAAAGTGATTGACCACCTTTCCGATTTCCTGGGCACCGAGTTGTTCGCTCATCGTCGTGAAGCCGCGTATGTCACTCAGCAGGATTGTGATCTCGCGCTTCTCGCCGGACAGGATCGCTTCGGTGTCCGAATTTGCGAGGCGCTGCACCACGGAGGGCGACAGATATTGGGAAAACTGCCGTGCCAGGGTGGACCGGCGCTGCTCGCTGCGCCTGTAGAGGGCATAGCCTTCGAAGCCAGCTACGAGGATCGTCGCAAGCGCCGGCTGCAGTGGGTCATAGAGCTTACCCTGCAGGCTGTATTCGAGAGCGCCGAACGCGAAGGGCGTGGCAGCCAGGAGCGCCAGAGCGAGGGCGCCAAGCATGACACGCTGGGCGAGCACTCCGGAAAGCCCGATGAAAACGATGCCACTGAGGACCAACCACAGCCGCTCCAGCGTACGCGCTTGCGTTGGCTCTACAAGATAGCGCCCGGCAAGGATCTGGCCGATTGCATCAGCGTGGATGTCCACGCCTGGTCGCGCCGGACGCGCCGGGGTGGGCAGATACTGCGTCAATCCCACGGCTGACAGATCAACAATGGCGATCGCGTTCCGCAGCAGCGGATCGCCGCGACCCGAAAGGATATTACTGGCAGATATGCGCGGCGTATTGGTGTCGGTTTCCCAGAGGCGGATGCTGCCCTGCGGCTCAAGTGGCACAATGGTCCCGGCCATCCTGAGCGCGTCAAACCCGGCGACATTCATCCGGGCTACGTAGCCGCTCTCTCCGGCGTAGAGGCGCAGGAGTTCGAGCGCGAACGACGGCCAGAGCTGCACGCCTTGAGCCGTATTTCGGAGCCAGAGCAGCGGCACATGGCGTAGTACGCCGTCGGGATCGGGCAAAGTGCGAATTACGCCGAGGCCTGCAGCGGCGCTCGAGAAATCAGGAAGGGAGCCTGTCAGACCGGTGAAGCCAGGAAGCGTCTCGGGTACCTGCCCGACGATCGACCAGCCGGCTTTGGGCTCTGCGTCTGAAACCGTCACCTCGTTGCCCAGGCTGACGGCGAGCGCCGTTCGATTTTTCGCCAGTGCGCTGGCGAGGCGCTTGTCTCCGGCGATGCCATCAGGAGAGATATCAGCCTCGGGCAGCACCAGCGCAAGCCCGATCACCGCGGCACCGGACTCGGCGACACCATCGACCAGATCGGCCAAAAGGCCACGGTTCCAAGGCCATCGCCCATATGCCTTAAGGCTCGCGTCGTCTATCGAGACAATGACAACAGGATTGCTCGTCGCCTGGCGCGGGGCGAGGGACTGGTAGAGGTCGTACGTGCGCTCGCGCAGGCGCGACAGCGGCCCGTCGAAAGCAAAATGGCAAGCGAGCAGCAAGAGTACGACCGCAAGACCAGGTATTTTCCGCCTGGCAGCCCGCCGCCAATCAAGCGAGGGGCTCATGCCGCTCGGCCAGCGTTACCGGCAGTCGGGAAAGCAGTCATCATCCTCATCATCCACCCCGCTGCCTACAGGGGGCGTTGGGCTGTCAGGGAACTCCATGGCCACGCCGGGCAATGCGCCGTCGGTGGACTTGCAGGCTTTGAGCGAATTGCCGAGTGCTGACGCACAAATCGCGCTTACGTTCAGCCCCGGACCCGGTTCGCCTGGCAGGCCGGTGCCGGCTATTCGATCGATGCTGTCCAAAATCGGGAACGCGTCGATACCGCCGTAGCCGGTCAGCAGTTTGTCATTGTCCGACGTGCAGGCGTGGCCCGGGTTTGTGATCACGAGCTTGCGACCATTCATCATGCAGGTCATGCGGCCGGCGCGCAGTATGCCGACGGTCTGACCAGCAATCACAAGCACCTCAATGATGCCACCTCTGGCTCCGAGCACCATGTGTGGCGTCGCAACTTGCATGTCGCCGCCTTTCGAAACCTGGCCGCCGTAGAAACGGGCCAGGCCGCTGTTCATCCTGATGTCGATCTTTCCTGATCGGGACCCCGGATTGTAGACGAATTCATCGATCGTCAGGCTGGTGTTCGGACCAATCTTGGCGCTCGACTCGTCCCGGAACACGAGCATTCCGAGACCGGTGATATTGCTGCGCAGCTGGTCGCCGAGTTCGACGCCAGCGCCGACGTTCATCGCCTCGCCGTGATTGCGGATGATGTTGGTCTGGTAGGCCGTCATAGACCCAACCGTTTCAGCGCCAGATGGTGCCGCAAAGGCAAGGCAGGCGATACAAGTGGCTATCTGACGATACAGGGTCCTCATCGCGGCCTCTTTCAGTTGAGTGTCAACGTGTAGCTCACGAGCAATTCGAATGAATCTCGGTCGCCGCTGGCGATCTCGAAGTCGGTTTCGCGATAGGCGAGATCGACACTGACCTTCTGCCATTCAGTGAGCTGAAAATCGCTTTCCGAGGCAATGCGCCAGAAGTCGCTCTGGATGTTCGTGCCGATGCCGACGGACAAGTCGGGAGTGTCGCTGTGGCCGGCCGAGACGGCGACCTGGTGAGACCATGCGAAAAGGTCCGGTACTTCCATCACCACGCCGCCGTAGCGGACCTCTCCCATGTAGCTGCGGCCGATTTCGCCAGCTCCGGAGGCGAAGTCAGTCGAGCCGACTAGGCGCAGTCCGAGCGCCTGGCCATTGCGGAAGCGGTAGCTGCCGCCTGCCTCATAGAAGACCCTGCTATCGGCGAAGATGCCATTCGAGCTGCTTAGATCGATGTAGCCGGCACCTGCAAAAAGCGTCGTCTCGACGGTGGGGCGCACGAGGAAGCGCCCACTTAGACCGACGCCGGTCTCGTGAACGTCGCTGTCGAAGCGATCTGTGACGGCGAACGCGGAAAGTAGCAGCCGTAGCGAATCGATCCCGCTGTTGGGCAGTCCCTTGTCCAAGGTAATGGCGGCGTTCCCGTGGATAAAAGTCTCCTCGGCATCGGGAACCGACAGGTCTTTGGTGAAAAAGCGCTCTGTCGCTGCCAGCGAGCCCGAGAGGACAAGTGCATCAGCACTTGGCGTCCCGAGATCCCATCGGATAAAGCCTTCCGCCCGCCCATAGGGCGAGACCAAGGTGCGGTCGTCTTCGGCCCCGCCCGACTCAAAATCGGTGGATGCGCTGAACATGCCGCCAGTCAGAGCGATTTCCCAAGTGACACCACGTAACGCGCGCTCGATGCGGGCGAGCAGGCGAACGGCTTCCTGCTGCTCATCCGCGGACAGGTCCCCGACCTCGAGACCGTACTGCGCCTGCCGCCGGGCCAATTCATAGGAGCCGACATGATAATACAACCGGCTGGCCGAGAGCCGGGCGCGCGCATCGCGAGGATGTTTGATGAGATACTGCTCGATCGACGAGATCGCCTGATCGTACTGCCCTGCGTTGACGGCAACTGTGACGAATTGAGCTAGCGCTCCGTTGTCGGTCGGATTGGCAATGCGGGCCGAAAACGCATCGTCATAGGCCGGATAGAGACCTTGTGCGCCGGCCGGCAATATGCCGGTACAAAGCAGCGCCGCGGCGAAGCCGAGGATCATTGAAAACGAGGAATGCATGCCGAGAACCCACCCCAACCCGACTAGTGCAGCGGATCTAGCACGCCTGCACGAAAAAAAGCGACAGAACTGTCAGGAAACCTCCGAGTCTTCAGCAGCTGTTGCAGCTGCGCAACAAATTATCGCATTCATTCGCATTTCGCCTACGCTGGTTGGTCAAAAATCTTCTCAGCGTTGCTTGGCTTCAGACAAGTATTCGCTACAAACGGCAACTAATTCAAATCATAATCAGCGGTGTATTGCGCAGCCGACAAGATCAATATTGTTTGCGCGATTCTCCACGTATCTGGTCGCCGCACGACGCATCAGGGTCATATGGAGCTCATCCGAAGGTCTTCCGCCGCGTTGCGCAAGCGCTCGGAGAGCTGGCGGGCGATGCTTCTCAGGACGGCCTGCGCGATGTGCGGCTTAGCCTTTGTTATCTTGTTGAACGCCGACGAGGTCACTTCATAGGCAACAACGTCCTCGTCCGCGATCACGTCCGTCGAGCGTGCCTACAGCACGAGCATGGTGGCCAGTCCCAGCATCAGGCCCATGCCTACAATATCGGTCACCGTCGTGAGGAAGATCGCGGAAGCCACGGCCGGATCGGCGCCGACCCGCCGCAGGCCCAACGGGATCAGCACGCCGGAGATCCCGGACATGAGGCACGATCCGGACATGGCGAGCAGGATCACAAGCGCCAGCATGGGCGCCTGGGATGCCGACTCCGGCTGCCGTGAAGCGTAGAACCACATGGCCGCAGCCGCCACCAGACCGACGAGCAAGCCGTTGGCGATCCCGAGCGCTCCCTCCCTCAGCACCAAGTGCAGCTTCGGTCGTTTGTCCACATCGCCTAAGGCGAGGCCACGCAGCGTAATAGCCAGCGCCTGACAGCCGGTGTTTCCGCTCTGTCCGGCCAACACCGGGAGGAACGCCGCCAACGCGACGATCTTCTCGATCGTGCCTGTGAACGAGCCGACCACGAAAGCGGCTATGAAGGCCGTCAGCAGGTTGAGCTGCAGCCACGGATGACGTTTCAAGAAGGCTGAAAACAGCGGAGTGAAAGAACGCTCCTCCTTCTGGACACCCACCATCTGGCCAGGCTGGGCGGAAATCTCGATGATTTGCTGCTCGAACAGCCGCCAGCCGCGAACCTGCCCGAGCAGCCGGTTCTCCGCGTCCACCACGGGATAGACAGGGTAGTGACGGCGTACCGCCGCCTTGCAGGCTTCGCTCAAAGGCATATCGACGTGAAGGGCGAACGGACTTGCCAGCATAATCTGATCCACCGTCGCGTCGGCCTCGCTCAGCATCAGATCGCGCAAGACCACCAGGCCAACCAGTCTATCGCCCTCGTCCGTGATGTAGAGGTAAGTCAACTCGCTCGGCACCTGCGCGCGCCTGACGGCTTCGACAGCGGCGGCTACCGTGGTCCCGACAGCAACGCTGGCGGGGATCGGGTCCATCAGCTCGACGATGGCCTCGGGGATCGCGAGATCCTTGCCGTCGGTATGAGATTTGATGGGCCTCCTTTGCGATGGCAAATACTCCGCCACCCTATGGGCGTGCCTATCCGGTAACAACTTTAGTGCGTCGCGGATTAACTCGGGAGACTCTCGGGCTAGCAATTCAGCCGCGTCGTCAGGTGCTCGAGCACGCAGCGTGCGCACCAACTTCTGAATGTCGTTCTCTTCCCTCATCTGTTCCCCCAACCTCTAATGTTGCGCCTCTGAGCTTATAGACGGAACCGGTTCGCTCTGCCCAGGCGCACGGTGGCCTAAGCGCCTCGATCCGGAATCTTCGCCTTCTCGGGGCGCCGAGTAGACCGACCCAGACAAATCTGAGCCATTGCGTGGGTGCATATAGGCGGGCTGTAACGTCACCGTGTCGCCAAGAGAATTGACGTGTTGCCGAAACGTCACCGTCGATTCCCGAGCTCTGCGAGCACGTCGCAACTCATCAACGAAGTAAGGTCGGCAAATGGGCCGTCGCGGCCCTGCTCATTGGGGTGCGCTCAGCCCGACAGTTCGCGTGCCGGCCGCGATTCAACCTGGGAAGATGGTGAAGCCGCCATCGACGCGAATGACCTGCCCGTTGATGAAACGCGCGCGCGGACCGGCGAGGAAGGCCACCGCTTCGGCGATCTCTTCAGGCTCGGCATAGCGGTTCAGCGATTTCTTGCTCGAATCCATGCGCTCCGGATCGACGACGCGGCTCGCCTGGAACCGTGCCGTCTTGGTGGCGCCGGGGCTCACCGCATTGATGCGCACGCCATCGTCGATCAGTTCCTTGGCGAGGCAACGCGTATAATGCACGACGGCCGCCTTAAGCGTGGAGTAGACCACCTCCGGCGAGCATCCGATATGCGCTGCCGCCGAGGCAATGTTGATCACCGAGCCTGAGCCGCGCTTGACCATAGGCGGAATGAACGCCTGGCAGACCAGCATCGTGCCGATGAGATTGTTCTCGGTCAGCACCTTGATGTCTTCATAGTCGATGTCGAGCGCGTTGTTGGGACTGGGCTTTACCCCCTTGGCGCCGATGTCGCCGCCGGCGCAGTTGACCAGAACATGCACATCGCCGAGTTCCGCCTCGATCTTCCTCTTCATTTCGGCAACGGCTTGCCTGTCACCGATGTTGCCCGTAACCGCGGTTACCCGTGTCCCACGCTTTTCCAGACCACTGGCGGATTCGCCGAGGTCTGCGAATTCGCCATATTGCGACGGCCGGGTCCAGTCGAGATCGTGGATGGCGACGTTTGCGCCAAGTTCGGCCAGGCGGTCGGCCATGACGCGACCAAGGCCGCGTCCCGAGCCGGTCACCAAGGCGGTCAGGCCGCTGAGTTCTCGGGCAGTCATGCTGATTTCTCCATTGCAATGAAATCGAACTTCTTCATGTTGGCGGCGCTGCGCCGGATCATGTCGAGCTCATACGAAACCAGCGCGCCGTCATCGTCGCGCTCCCACGGCGTCCGGTAGTCGGCGTCGTCAGCAAGGCGGTTTACGCGCGCAGCACTCAGGCAGGCGGCGAACTCGCGCGCAGTCTTCGGCGCATACCCGTTCCACCAGTCGTCGCTGAGACAGCGAACGTGGCGGGCTTCCAGCGCGCCCGGCTCGAGCACCGCGGTCAGCGTGTCGTGATGCTCGGCGAGGATGGCTGCCAGTCCGGCGAAGGGCACGGCGCCGTCGCCGATCGCGCAGCGGACCAGACGATAGCCCTCATCGGTGAACTGCACGCGATAGTCCTTGAGGTGGACATGGCGGACGTGCGGTGCGATGCGCCGCGTGAAGGCAAGCGGCGCCTCGCCGACAGGGAAGGTGTTGCCGGTGTCGTAGGTGATGCCGACGCCCGGCCCACCGAGTTCGCAGAACGCGACCAGTTCGTCGCTGCCGAAGTCCTGATGGTTTTCGATGCCGAGCATCCGGCCCTCAGCCGCCGCACGCGGCCCCCATTCCGTCAAGGCAGCGCGGATCGTCGCGTCGAACTCGCTCCATTTCGGGCCCCACAGGTTGCGGTCGCCGCACAGGACGGGGGTCAGTGCGATACGGATCGTTGTCGCCTCGAGCAGGCGCGCCGCCCGAAACGCGCTGTCCAACGGACCGGCCACCAGAAGTCCGCCACTGACCACCGGGACGATGTCGAGCGCGATCAGACGCTTGCGTAGGTCGACGATTTCGGGGTCCGGCAAGTCGGTCAACCACGGTTCGTAGATCTCGAGCGTGCGTGCGCCCAGTTCCTGCGCAAGCGCCATGAAGCCTTCCAGCCCGGTCCCGTCCGGATTGTGCCGCGGCGTACCGCGTCCCTGCAGGCCGAGAGTGTAGGTCAGTCCGTATGGGTTGAGGCCGAGACGAAACATCAGCTTGGCAGTTCCGTTGAAGGATTTGGAAGCGATCGCATCAGCGCAGACCGGCATCGACTGCGATGGACTGCTTGGTGATCATGCGGCTGTCATCGGCGGCAAGGAAGAGCACGGTCCGCGCGATCTCCTCGCCCAGCAGGACGCGGCGGATGAGTTGCCGCTGCACCGTTTGGTCGATTGCGTCCTGGGTCTTGAACCACAGCTGGCGCTGCCGCTCGGTGATGACGGCGCCGGGTTCGACTGCATTGACGCGGATGTTGTCGGATCCAAACGACCGCGCCAGTGCGCGCGTCAGCGCCACAACGGCACCCTTGGCGGTGGCATAGGCCACCATCTGGTCCGCGCCGAAACGCCAGGCGATGGAAGAGAAGTTTATGATCGAGCCGAAGCCGAGTTCCTTCATATGCGGATGCACCGCCTGCGCGGCGAAGAAGTGATGCCGGAGATTGACGTCGAAGCTGCGGTCCCAATATTCTGACGTCACCGCGTCAACGGGATGGCGCTGATCATCGGCAGCGTTGTTTACCAGAACGGCGACCGGACCGAGCTTAGCGCGCACGTCTTCTACCGATGCCTGCAGCGCATCAACGTCGGTCACATCGCAATGGAGGTACAGGGGAGTTCGCCTGCCGGCACCGCTGAGTTCACGGACCAGCGCCTCCGCGGGTCCATCCTGCACATCGAGAAAGCATACGCGGGCGCCATTCGCAACGAAAGCGCGAACCATATCGGCGCCGATCCCGGAGGCGCCGCCGGAGATCAGCACGACGCGATCGGTCAAGCTCGGGTAAGTCGCGAATTGCACGGACATCAGATCACAGAAGCGCCCTGGTTGCTGGATCGAACAGACAGGCGCGCGACATGTCGATGCCGAACGTTATCGTCTCGCCCATGACGGGAGCGTCATCCGGCTCGAAACGGCCGGTGATCTCCAGGTCGCCTAGCCTGAGGACGGCAAGTGTCTCGGCGCCGGTCGGCTCCACCAGTTCGACCGGCGCCTGCATGGACTCGACAGCAGGTTTGCGCGACTTCAGGTCCGCCGTGAAACGGTAGATGTGTTCGGGCCGAACACCGAGCACCACATCCTTTGGCGCACCGACAGGCAGCGGCGCGGCAAGGGCAAGAGTAGCGTCGCCGCCGTCAGCGGCGCGCACTGCGATGCTGGTTGAGCCGGTAAGCCGGGCGGGAATGAAATTCATGGCCGGCGATCCCATGAAACCGGCCACGAACATGTTGGTCGGCCGGTCATAGATCCGCTTCGGCGTGTCGAACTGCTGCACCGAGCCCTGGTTCATCACCGCAATGCGGGACGCGAGCGTCATCGCCTCGACCTGATCGTGGGTGACGTACACCGTCGTCTTGCCGACGCGATGGTGCAGCTTTTTGATTTCGGTGCGCATGTCGACGCGCAGCTTGGCGTCGAGATTGGACAGCGGCTCGTCGAACAGAAACAGTTTTGGGTCGCGTACCAGGGCGCGTCCCATCGCAACGCGCTGCCGCTGCCCACCCGACAATTGCCCGGGCTTGCGGTTGAGCAGCTGCTCGATCTGCAGGAGTGCGGCAACCCGCTTTACGGCTTCCGCCTGCTCTGCTTTGGGCACGCCCCGGCTTTCCATGCCGAAGGTGATGTTCTGGCGCACCGTCATGGTCGGATAGAGGGCGTAGGACTGGAACACCATCGCTATGTCGCGGTCCTTGGGCTGCACGGAGTTCACCAGCCGGTCGCCGATCCAGATCTCGCCCGAGGTGACGGTCTCCAGGCCGGCGATCATGGTGAGCAAGGTTGATTTGCCGCAGCCCGACGGGCCGACCAGGGCGACGAACTCTCCGGTTCGCGCCTCGAGATTGATGCCGGCCAGAATCTCGAGCCCGCCATAGCTCTTGTGAAGGTCGCGGATCATCAGCGCGGACATAGGCGATGCCTCATTTGATGGCGCCTCACTTGATGGCGCCTTGTGTCAGGCCGCGCACGAAGTATTTTCCACCGAACAGGTAGATCAGCAGCGGCGGCAGCGCGCCGATCAGCACGGCTGCGCTCATCACATCGTAAGCACGGGCAGTCGTGCCGCCGGCAGTGAGCGCGACCAATGCCGCCGTAATCGGCTGCTGCTGGCCCGAGGTGAAGACGACGCCGAACAGATACTCGTTCCAGATACCGGTGAATTGCCAGATGACGGTGACAATCAAAATCGGCGGCGACAGGGGCAGGATGATCTTGCGAAAAATCCGCCAGAAGCCGGCGCCGTCGATGCGTGCTGCCTTGATAAGATCGTCGGGTATGCTGACGTAGAAGTTGCGGCAGAACAGGGTGGTGAACGAGATGCCCTGGACGACATGAATCAACACCAGCCCGTAGGTCGAATTGGT
Source organism: Mesorhizobium sp. WSM4817 (assembly GCF_055811135.1). Lineage (NCBI taxonomy): Bacteria > Pseudomonadati > Pseudomonadota > Alphaproteobacteria > Hyphomicrobiales > Phyllobacteriaceae > Mesorhizobium > Mesorhizobium sp. WSM4817. Next base: position 435,522 of record NZ_JBVVQQ010000003.1, read on the forward strand.
CAGGCCGAGTTTGCCGAGCAGGAACGCCCACGGCATCAGCGAGATCTGGCCGGGCATGAAGACGCCGAGCAGCATCAGATTGAACAGAATTTCCGAGCCCTTGAAACGCCATTTCGACAGCACATAGCCGTTCATGGCGCCGAGGAGCGTGGAAATGAGCGTTGCGGGGATCGTCATCCAGAGCGAATTGAAGAAATTGCGCTTCATGCCTTCGCAGGTGCCGCTGACGCAATAAGTGCCCCAAGCCTGTGCCCACGCGTCGAGGCGGAAGCTGCGCGGCAGCGAGATGAGGCCGTTGCGGGCAATGTCGGACTGCTCCCGCAACGAGTTGAAGACGACGACCAGCAGCGGGGCAAGGTAGATGACGGCGAAAAGCATCAGCACCGCATAGACAAGGAAGCGGCTCCAGAAATATCGCCGCGTAGCCGCGGCCGCTTCGGGATCATGCCGGGCGTCGGCGGCAATTTCAGCCATTGCGGCCCTCCGCCCGCCTGCGCCAGACGATCCACAAGGAATAGGGCACCAGCACGACCGCGAGGGCCGCGAGCATCATCATCGCGGCGGCGGCACCCTCGCCGATCTGCCCGCGCTGGAACATCAGGTCGTAGACATAGATCGCCGGGAAGGTGGTGGACACACCTGGCCCGCCCCGCGTCAACGCCGCCACCAGGTCGAAGGTCTTGATGGCGAACTGGATCTGGATGACCGCCACCGCCAGAAAAATCGGGGCGATCGTCGGCAGGATGACCTTCCGGTAGGTCCGCGAAACCGACGCGCCGTCGATCTGCGCTGCTTTGATGAGATCCGGATCGACCGATCGCAGGCCAGCCAGGAAAAGCGCCATTGCGAAGCCGGACGACTGCCAGATACCGGTAATGATCACAGCATAGATTGCGGTGTTGCGGTTGGCCGTCAGGGCGAAGCTGAAGTCGGTCCAGCCGAGCCCCCGCACGAAGGCCTGGATGCCGTCGACGGGATTATAGAGCCAGCTCCAGACCGTGCCGGTGACGATGAAGGAGACTGCCAGCGGATAGAGGAAGATCGTGCGCCAGACCGCCTCGCCGCGAACACGCTGGTCGATAAGGATCGCCAGAAGCAGTCCGATGGCCATCGAGCCGACGATATAGAAGCCGCTGAACAGGAAGAGGTTGGTGTAGGCGATGTTCCAGCGCCGGTTCGCCCAGAGCGAAGCGTAATTGTCCAGGCCGGCGAAGCCATAGGTCGGCATCAGCGACGAACTGGAGAGCGAGAGATAGAGCGTCCAGAGCGTGAAGACGAAGACGTAGACGAAACTCGCCACAAGCGACGGCGCCAGCACCAGAATGGGCACCATGGTGCCCAGGCGCTGCCGCCACGGGGTTGCGGGAGCCGCAACCGGTACAGTCAGGTCATGCGTGGACATCGGCTGCTCCGGCGAAGTCAGGCCGGTCGCGTCGCGCCGGGCCAATCATCGGCAGCGTCTTCACATCTGCGCTTCGGCCGCTTCGGCCATCGCGCTGGCTGCGTCCTGCGCGGTCATGTCCGGCGTCGCCACGAATTCGGTGACGGTATCCATGATCGCGCCGCGCACCTTCTGCGGGATCGTCATGTTGTGCGCCATCGAACGGACAAGCGTGCCGCCATCGATCGACGCCTGCAGGTCCTTCTGGGAAAGCTGCTGGCAGGGATTGAAGCCGTTCGAAAGGTCGACGTCGAGACGGGCCGGGATCGAGCCCTTGGTCTGATTGAAAATCGTCTGGAACTCGGGCGACAGGATGGTGCTGGCGAGCAGTTTCTGCCCCTCGACGTAGTCCGGATCCTTCTGTTGGAAGAACACCACCGAGTCGGAATTCAGGATGAAGCCCGGCTTGCCCCAATCAGTCGGCGCCTGGGCGCAGACATAGTCGGTGCCCTGCTTGAAGCCGCCGGCCGTGAGCAGGCCGAGCGTCCAGTCGCCCATGATGTGGAAGGCGGCCTCGCCGCGGCCGACCAGATGCGACATGCTATCCCAGTCGCGCCCGTTCATGCCGGGGTCCATATATTTCGTCGTCATGGTGCGGAACTGTTCGAAGGCCTTGACCATGCCGTCGCTGCGCATCGCCTCGACGTCACCCTCGACGAAGGCCTTCTTGAAGAGATCGAGATCCATGCCGTAGACCACCACCTCGAACACCGTCGAATCGGTCCAGTCGGCGGTCGAGTGCGAGATGCAGATTTTGCCCGATGCCACGACCTTGTCGCAGGCGGCGTTGAAGTCCGCCCAGGTCTTCGGCACCTCGGCGACGCCTGCTTCCTGCATGACCTTCGGCGATGCCCACAACCAGTTGATGCGATGGATATTCATCGGCGCCGCCACCCAGCTGCCGGTCGGCTTCATCACCGGCAGCAATTCGGGAGCGACGACCTTCTCCCAACTTTCCGCTGTCGCCAGTTCGTCGAGATTGGCTGTCATGCCGGTCTCGTTCCATTCGGCGATCTCGGGTCCCTTGAGCTGCACCGCTGGCGGTGCGTTGCCGGCGATCACGTCGGCGCGCAGTTTCGCCAGCGTGTTGGCCGTGTGGCCTGCGATGGAGGTCTGCTGCCAGGTGCCACCCTTGGCGGTGAACATCTCGCCGAGCTTGGCAATGGCCTGGGCGTCCGATCCGGTCGCCCATTGATGCAACAGGTTGGTCTTGGGCTCTGCGAGCGCAGCTCCCGCAACAAGGCTGTACGCCGTAGCGGCCGCAACGGCCGTCCTCAGGTATTCCATCGTTTCACTCCCATATGTGATTTGCGGTTCGTATCGACCGCTTGTGGACGCAATTCGAGTTCGTCGCAGAGGGAGATGCAGTATCTCCGTTCTTTCCAAGATGACATATTTGAGCTATCAGTCAACGTCCTTTGTGCTCATCATGAACAAACCTTCGCTTAGAAATTGGCTGATCGACAAGCCCTCCGCATCACCGGAGAGCCTGATCGTGCGGTGCCTGCGGGAGCGCGGCGTGCTTTCTGCCTCGCAAATCGCGCACATCACCGGTTTGGCGCGGTCGACAGTTTCAACCGCGCTCAATGGCTTGAGAAAGTCCGGAATGGTGATCGAATCCTCGGCCCACCATAACGGCGCCAGGGGCATTGGCAGGCCTGCCGCGACCTTGACGCTCAATCCCGCTGCGGGCACCTGTGTCGGAATCCACCTGGGCCTCGATGAGATGCGGTGCCTCATCGCCGACGTGTCGCATTCTGTCATCGCCGAACAAACTATCGCCATGGGCCTGGACTACCAGCCACAACAGGCGGCCGAGCTCGCCAAGTCAGCAATTGCCCAATGCTACGAAGAGAACGGTCTGCCGACGGCGGGGCTCCTGGGGGTTGGGGTTTCCGTCTCGGGCCCTGTCAGCCGCGAAGGCGTGGTGCAGCGTGCGAGTATTGTTCCGACCTGGGCTGGGGTCAACATCCGCGATGTGTTCGGGCCGGTTCTCGAACAGCCGATTTTCGCCGATAACGAGAGCAACTGCTCGGCCATTGCCGAGCTGATGTGGGGCGCGGCCGTCGGCCAAGACGATTTCGTGCTGTTCAAGATCGATCTCGGTGTCGGCGGGGCCATTGTTCAGCATGGCCGGCTGGTGACCGGCATCGCCGGCGGCGCCGGCGAATTCGGGCATATCAGCATCGATCCAGGCGGCGATCTTTGCCGGTGCGGCAATCGCGGATGCCTGGAGCTTTATGCGAGTTTTGCCCGGCCGCTCGAGCAGATTTCGCGCATCGTGCGACGGCCGGTGACGATGGACGAGGTGATCATGATGGCTGAACAGGGCGACGTCGGCGCGCTGCGGATGATCGAGGACACCGCGGACTTCGCCGGCCGCGGTCTTGGTCTGATCGGCTCGGTGATCAATCCGCCGCTCATCATCATCGGTGGCCGCATGGCTTTGGCAGGCGATATTCTCCTGGCACCGCTGATCGCGTCATATGAACGCCACACTCTCATCAAGTCCCGCGATATCGCGCCCGCACTGCGCACGCGGATAATCGTTGGCAAGCACACGCAGAACGATGCCTTGCTCGGCGCGGTCGGCCTGGTGCTGCGCCACAACAGCCGGCTGCAATGATTTGACTTTGCGCCGAGCGCTCGCGAGGAACAGGACGACGGGCGCGATGTGCGCGCAACATTCGCGGATTGAACGACGCCGCTTCAAGCGATCGCAGCTCGGCTTCCGACCGGATTACGGCAAGCGTCGCCGGCGACCTGCCGAGCGTCAGTCTCGCGATACGGATAGCCCTGCGAGAAGCGGAGCGTACGCGGCGAGCCTGCGGGATACGAACTCGGTGAAGAGCCGCACGCGCTTCGTCTTGCGTGTCTCCCCCTGTGTGAGAAGCCAGAGCGTTCCGTATATGTGCGGGTCGGTGCCCGGCACCCTCGCCAGCAGGGGGTCGGCATCTCCGACGAAACACGGCAGTCTCGTGATCCCGATCCCTTGCCGTGCTGCAACGATCTGCGCCTCGGCGTCCGGGGTCCTGAACGGAACCCCTGTGGTACGAACCTCACCCTCGTGGGCCCAGGTTCGGATGCCATGAATGTTTACGACGATCCACCGGATGGGATCAGGCGCGCCCGCACGCCACTCGGCTAGTCGATCGCAGGACATGTAGACGCCGCCGAACAGCTCCGGTCCCATCAGGCCGTGAAGATTGAGCGGCAGGGTCTTGCGGTCGGAGACGATGCGGATCGCGACGTCCGCCTCTCGGTTGGTCACATTTGCCACCTCGCCGGACGACAAGATTTCCATCTCGATGTCAGGATGCAGACGCGCGAAATCGGCGAAGTCCGGCATGAGCAGGTGTGTTGCGAGGAACGGTGGCAGCGTCACCCGCAGAAGCCCGCGCGCGCTCTGGTCGCGCCCGAAGACGCGCGTCTCCAGCAGGTGCGACGACGCTTCCATCTGGTCCGCGAACTCGAGGACCTCCTCGCCTGCTGCCGTCAGGCGGTAGCCCGAAGGCAGCTTTTCGAACATGTGCACCCCGAGGCGTTCCTCGAGTTGGGCTATGCGTCGCAGCACGGTCGAGTGGTTCACTCCGAGGCGCTCGGCGGCAGCCCGCACCGAGCCTCCGCGCGCGACGGCAAGAAAGTAGCGAACGTCATCCCAGTCGATCATGGTGCAATCCTGCACCGCGGGGTTTGCCTTCGAAAGCCCGAGTCCAACACTATCGAACATCCTCTCGATTGTGGGATAGCACGGGCGGGTGATCACTGCCTATGCCGACAAGCGCGGCCCATTTCCGGACGGCTGACACCGATCGTCGCGGCTGGCGTCAGTCGTCCAGCCGGATAGATTTCGCACCACCGATCTGCGCGCTTCCGCACTCAAAGCCTGACGTCGGCAGACCTATCTCGAGGCTCTCGGGGACCTCCCCGAGCGATCAAAGGCGGAGCCTGAAAGGAGAAGTCATGGGAAAGCTTGAGGGTAAGGTTGCAGTCATCACGGGTGGATCGAGCGGCATGGCGCTGGCGAGCGCCAAGCGGTTCGTTGAAGAAGGCGCCTACGTTTTCATCACGGGCCGGAGGCACGAGGCGCTCGATGAGGCCGTCAAGCTGATCGGCCGGAACGTGACCGGCGTGCGCAGCGACGCGTCCAATCTCGACGATCTCGACCGTCTGTTCGACACGGTCAAGCGAGAAAAGGGCAAGATCGACGTCCTGTACGCGAGCGCCGGCACGGGCGAAGCCGTCCCACTGGGCGAGATTACCGAGCAGCATTTCGATGCGACCTTCGGCCTGAATACGCGCGGCACGCTGTTTACGGTCCAGAAGGCGTTGCCGCTGTTCAACGATGGCGGGTCGATCTTCATGACCGGGTCAGTTGCTTCGATCAAAGGCTTTCCTGGTTACAGCGTGTATGCGGCGAGCAAGGCGGCGCTGCACGCGTTCGCACGCGGGTGGCTCAACGAACTCAAGGGCAGGAATATCCGGGTGAACGTGCTGCACCCGGGGCCGATCGCCACACCCATGCAGGACCAAGTTCTCACCGAGGAGGCGAAGCAGATGTTCGAATCCCTGATCCCGCGGGAAAGATGGGGCGTCCTGAGGAAATTGCGGCAGTCGCGCTGTTTCTTGCTTCAAACGATTCGAGCTTCGTGAATGGGTTGGAGTTGTCTGTCGACGGCGGCTTCTCGGCCATCTGAATTCGCGCCGGATCTCCGGAGGTGGCTGATCGGCGGGACTAGCATGTCCATGGTGGAACGACTTCCGTGCTGATGGTCGGCCCGGCCGCGCGGAAGTCGTTCACGACGGAGTTTCTACACAAAGGTCGCCACACAGCAGAACGGATAACCCAGCGCCGTGGAAGGTCTGGGAATCAATACCAATACGGATCGGAGAAGCATTATGAGCTACGCGATTGTAGGATTTGGTAAGATAGGCCAGGCCCTCGCCCGCGCCTTTGCCCGTAAAAACATCGACGTGACCGTCGCGAGCCGCCGTCCGCCCGAGGCGTTGGCACCGCAGGCTCGGGCGACCGGACCCACGGTCGTCGCCAAGTCGCTGCGGGAAGCACTCGAGACCGACATAATCATCCTGGCGGTCCCGTTCGGGGCGCACCGCGAGGTTGCGAAGGCCCTGCCGAGTTGGGAAGGCAAGACAGTCATCGACGCGACGAACGTGTTTCCAGTCCCTGAAGAGCTGAACGGTCTCCCGTCCTCGGCCTTCGTTGCGAAGGCGTTCACCGGCACCAAGTTCGTCAAAGGGTTCAATCACCTGATTGCGGCCACCCTGGCTGCCGATCCGATCGTCGAGGGCGGCCACCGGGTCGTCTTTCTGTCGAGCGACGACGAGGATGCGATCGCTCCCGTGGCGGCCTTGGCCAAACAACTCGGGTTCGCGCCCGTCAAGCTGGGAAAGCTCAGCGAGGGCGGCGCGCTGGTGCACGCACGCGGCCGCATTTGGGGCAAGCTGATCTTCCAGGATTTGTTCAAGAAGGAGCAGTAATCGATCTACGACCGTGTGATCGGCGCCGAGAACTGGTCGCGGGCGCTAACTTCTTCGAGCAGCGCGCGACCGAATATTTGAAGGCCACAAAGTCGCGAAGGTTGGGGTGGATCTGACGGCGTATGGGCGCCGTTCGAAGAGCGGGGAGACGCCCGACAGAGCGGCAGATCTGCGGGTCGCCTAGAATCTGTCGACTGCTATCGATGGCCTAGGATTCGCTCGAGTGTCCTCCGCCATCCGATACTACTCCACGGTACTCCTCACTCCCACTCGATTGTCTACTGCCCTTATAGCTTATTGATTATGCAATAGAATTCTAATTGGCGTTCCTTCGAATACCGTCAACAATACCGTCACAAAATGGCTTAAATCCAAATCTGCGACGGAGCACCTCGCAGTATCCGAAACACCGCCGATCGCCGCACGGCCGTGCAGTGTCCTGAGATACCATCTTTCTGTTGGCCTCTGCTGTAGGGAAGCCTGTTAGATCGTTAGCTCGGGATCGTGCTGCTTGCCAACCGGGTTTTGTGCTCTGACGGATCGATGGGCTGTCGCGCGTCCCATCGCGGCTGAGGAAGCGGGTCGTCAGTCAGGAAATGACCGATAGCATTGACAATGCACCAAACCCTCCTCGCCTTTGGTCCGTTGGACCGATGACGCTGCCGAGATTTCCCCATTTCTCGTCTGCGTTGTCGGTCTCTTTTTTGGCCGGGCGGGCGGCAACTCGTTCGGATTGCCCTTTAGTGGGGGAGCGTCACCTGCACCGATTAAGCGGTTCAGTGCCCTGCGTTCTGGCCCTTAGGAATGTGTCTCGTGCCGAATGCCGTTGTTGAACGGTAAAAAGGGGGCTGTTTGTGGAGGCGTTCAGTATTAGGCGCTGGGGCCGTCTGGTCCCGTCATTGCGTGCCATTGCTCGATGTGCGGGCCCGTTTGAGCGCCAAGCGACACACACACCATGGCCAGCAACGGTAAGACTGTGATACCATTGCACAAGTTGCGTCGCCGCCGGCAGACTGCCGTTTCCGCGAAGCCGGACAAGCGCAGTGCTCAGTATCGTAACTCTCAACCCGATGAACAAGTAGCCGCGGATTATGGAACTTGTCGTCGCCCTTGGCCTGATCGCCTTCAAGGTCGCGTTGCTGATTGCGATCCTGCTGCTGCTGCCTTTGCCGCTGACCTGGGTGGAACGCAAGATCGCCGGGCACATCCAGCAGCGGATGGGGCCGATGCGCGTGGGGTGGCACGGGCTGCTGCAGCCGGTGGCGGACGGCATCAAGCTCTTGACCAAAGAGGACCACATCCCGGCCGAAGCCGACCGCTTCCTGTTCAAACTGGCGCCAATCCTGGCGCTCGCCCCGCCCTTTGTGGTGTTCGTCGCGATCCCCTTCGGCGAAAGCATCTCGGTCCTCGGTCACGAGATCACACTCTACGTCTCCAACATGAATGTGGCCCTCCTTTTCGTCTTCGCGGTGATCGGGATCGAGGTCTATGGCGTCATCTTCGGCGGCTGGGCCGCGAACAGCAAATACGCGGTCCTCGGCAGCCTCAGAACCTGCGCGCAGATGATCAGCTACGAGATCCCCATGGGGTTCGCGGTCATCGGCGTGGTCATGCTGGCGCAATCCATGAGCCTGCTCGATATCGTGCGGGCACAGGCCGATGTCTGGAACATCGTCTACCAACCGGTCGGATTTTTCGTATTCTTCGTCGCCGGGCTGGCCGAAGCTCAGCGCATTCCGTTCGACCTGGCGGAGGCGGAAGGCGATCTGGGGGCCGGGTTCCATACCGAATACAGCGGCATCCGCTTTGCGTTCTTCATGGTCAGCGAATACGCCGTCATGCTGCTGGTGTCGGTCCTGTCGGTCATCCTGTTCTTCGGCGGCTGGAACGGCGTGCTGATCCCGTTGCCGCCGCTCCTCTGGTTCGCGCTCAAGGTCGCGTTCTTTCTCTATGTGTTTATGTGGTTCCGCTTCACCTTCCCGCGCTATCGATACGACCAACTGATGGCGATCGGCTGGAAAGTCTTGCTTCCACTGTCACTGGCGAACATAATAGTAACAGGTGTTGCTTTCCTTTGAGGGCCACCCCAAGCGAGGCGGCGATGTCGCGCGCACTGCACATAAGTGGAACATGGATCGGCTGGGCATTCTTCGCCGATCTAGCGGGCGCCTTGGCGCTGACCTTCGGCTACATGTTCTCCAGATCCGTGACCATGCAGTATCCTGACAAGGAAAAATGGTTGCCCTATTCGCGTTACCGCGGGCATCACTTCCTGACGCGCGACGAAGAGGGCGAGATCAAGTGCGTGGCCTGCGAACTCTGCGCGCGGATTTGTCCCTGCGACTGTATCGAAGTCATTCCCTACGAGGACGAGAAGGGCAACCGGCATCCAGCTAAATTCGAGATCGACATGGCCCGCTGCCTGTTCTGCGGGCTGTGCGAGGACGCCTGCCCGGCCGACGCGATCGCGCTTGGCCAACAGTACGAATTCTCGAGTTTTTCCTCGCGTGACCTGGTGGTCGGGCGCGACGACCTGCTCGGCAAACCGGGCAAGGCGACGACCGGCGGCGGCGTCGTCGCCGCGCGCCTGAACACCGAACAGGAGGTGCTGGTCGAGACGAGCGAGCCTCAGGGATACAACTGGTGGCGGAATATCCGCCGAACGTGAACGCGCGGCAGCCGTCAAGCCGGAGCACAGGAGGCTCAGATGCTTGTCCGCCAAATCTTGAAGACCAAATCTCCCGAGCTCATCTCGGTCACACCAGATCAGACGGTCGTAGAAGTCCTGCGGCTGTTTCGGGACAACAACATCGGATTCGTGGTCGTCAGCCGTTCGCCCGGGGAATGCCTGGGCACGCTGTCGGAGCGGGACTGCTGCTATGCGGTGGCTGAATACGGAATCGAGGCGCCCACAATGCGGGTCGCCGACATCATGAACCGCAGTGTGGTGACCTGTTCGACACAGGATTTGCTGCCCTTTGTGATGTCGCTCATGACCGACCGACGCACGCGCCATGTGTTGGTCATGGATGGCGACGCTTCTGTCGGCGTGGTGAGCATCGGCGACGTGGTCAAGCACCGGCTCGACGAATTGCTCCGTACCGAGCAAGCGTTGAGCGATTACATTGCCGGCACCCCTTATCACTGAGGATGCAAACCCGGGGGAGCCGATTAGGGTGAACTGCCCGGAAGCTCGGCAATGCCTTGGCCGCGATTTTCAGGGCGCGCCCCGACTCCGGTGTCGAAGGCAGCGTGCGCCTTTTGAACCTCCACCGGACAAGGGTATTCGCCCCGCCGCATAAGGCTGTTGAGACGCAGGTCTCTATAGTTTTCAGGCACGAACAGGAGGCCCGGGGGAAAATGCCTGTTGACCTTGAGCTGCGCCCTCAGTTCGCCCTGGGCGGATCGCACGACCACCTGATCGCGATCCGCAAGGCAAAGCTGCGCGGCGTCCCACGCGCTCATCTCAACATATGGGTCATCCGCCACCGTATTCAGGATCTCCGAGCGTTCGGAAAGATGTCCATTGTGGAACAGGCAGTTGCCGGTGACCAACATGAGCCGGTCGGCCGCATTCGGGTTAGGCGGAGGGGCGAAGAACTCGCCAGCCGGCGGCGTCGGGTCCGCCGTGGTGAATGCTCCGTCGGCTCCAAGCCCGTCCGTCAGCCCTTGGTAGGCCGGAACCAGCCGGGCAATCTCGCGGAAGATTTCGCCTTGCATCGACGGTTGCAATGCCTGGTTGCGGAGCGCTGCGACGAAGTCGAAGATCGCTAGATTGCCCCGCGCCTCGAAGGCGGGTTCGCGGAACTTGCAGACCTTCTGGATCCGGCCCTCGTTGTTGGTGAAGGTGCCGGTTTCCTCGCCATAACCCGCCGCTGGCAGGACGACATCGGCCACGCCCACCGTATCTGTGAGGAACGTGTCCTGCACGATCAGGAGATCGGTGGCATCAAGCGCCCGCTTGACAAATCCCCGGTCGGGATAGGCCATCAGAGGGTCGCTTCCGGCGATATAAAGCGCGCCTACCCGCCCCTCGTTACAAAGCGCCAGCATGGCGTCGAGATCTGCGCCCGGCTCAGGCGGAATTTCGGCGCCCCAGGCTCGTACGAGAGCGGTGCGCGCCGCATCATCGTTGACCGGGCGCAGCCCCGGCAGCGCCGCCGACAGAACCCCCATGTCCCAGGCGCCCAACTGGTTGGCACGGTCGAAGAGGAACTGCATCGCCAGGTCCTTGCCGAGTATGCGGAGAAGCTGCAACAGGTTTCTGAGTTGCTGCAACGTCGCGCGCGCTTCGGGTGATCTCAGGAGATCGGCGCTGACAAGAACGGTGACGCTGCGGCCTTCCAGCAGCGCGGCGACCAGACGGTCCGGCCCGTTACTCTCTGCGGTCGCTTCCGGCCCACCGCTTGTCGCGCCCCTGTCGGCAAAAACGTCACGCGGCAAGGCCTGACCAGCCGCCGCCACCAGCCCGGCCACTACCGCGGCAAGGCTCGCTGCCTCACCGCCCGGCCGAACGCGAACGACCACCCGGGCATCGGCGTCCAGACGGGATGGCCGCGCCGAGAGCATGAGCAACCCGGTCTGCCGCCGCCGGGCGCTGTCTCGCAGCAGGTATTCACTGACCGGGTTCTCGTCGGTCACGTTGCCACCGACGACAAGCACGCAGTCGTTGCCGATCACCTCCTCCAGCGGCGCGCGGGTGTAGAAGCCCGCCACCAACGGGCCGAGCGTCTCGAAGGGCGTGGACCAGCGCGACGAGCAGTCGATGTTGTTGGTCCGGAATACCGTCCGCATCAGCTTCTGGAACTGATAAAGCACCTCGTTGGGCAGGCGCGGTGAGGCCAGCCCGCCCGCAGCCTTGCTCTCGACGGCCGACAGGCCTAGGCGCAGGTAGTCCCCGGCTTCGTCCCAGGAAACCGGAACCAAGGCACCATCACGACGGATCATCGGCCGCTTGATCCGGTCCTGGCTCTCGACGAAATCGAGGCCGAAGCGTCCCCGCACGCAGAGCGTTTCGCGGTTGAGCCCCTCGTCCCACTTCGAGCGGACCCGCATGAACTCGCCCTTGCGTGTGCCGACGGTCAGCTGGCAGCCCGTGCCGCAGTGCGGACAGACCGTGTCGGTCTCGACCAGATCCCAGGGCCGCGCCTTGTAGCGATAGGGGAAGCTCATCAGCGCGCCAACCGGGCAGACCTCGACGCAATTGCCGCACTGGTCGCAACTCGCGAGACTGCCCTCGAAGCCGGTGACGGCGGTATCCATGCCTTTTTCGATGGTGCCCAAGGCGACCGCTCCGACCACGTCCTCGCACATCCGGACGCAGCGCTGGCACTGGATGCAGCGGTTGACGTTCATGATGATGACGGGGCTGAGACGGATGTCCTCGGAGTGGAACACACGTTTGGCATCGCGGAATCGGCTTTCCCGGGGCCCGTATGCCATCACCATGTCCTGAAGCTCGCACTCGCCGCCCTTGTCACAGATCGGGCAGTCGAGGGGGTGGTTGGCAAGCAGCATGTCGAGCATGGAAGAGCGCGTTTCGTCGATCAGCGGCGTGTTAGTCCGCACCACCATGCCGTCGGTGACCGCGGTGGCGCAGGAAGGCTGCAGCCGCCGCTGCCCTTCGATCTCCACCAGGCACATGCGGCAGGAGGCCAGCGCCGGCAGCCGCTTGAGATAGCAGAAGGTCGGGATTTCGATGCCCAAACGCTCGGCAGCCTGCAGCACCGTAGAGCCTGCCTCCACTTCCAGCGATTGTTCATCGATCGTGACGCTAACCATGACTTTCTTGCGGCCTTCTCCCTGCGCGCTCCTTAGTGAAACGAGCACCTGCCCTCCTCGATATGGGCGACGAATTCATGCTCGAAATGCGCCAGTGCCGCCCGCAGCCCCATAGCCGCGCCATCGCCCAGAGCGCAGAACGTGTTGCCGAAAATGCCCTTGCAGAGCGCCTCCAGCTGTTCCAGATCGTCCGGCACGCCCTGTCCCGCCTCGACCCGGCGCAGCACTTTCACCACCCAGTTCAGCCCTTCGCGGCAAGGCGTGCATTTCCCGCAGGACTCGTGGTGGAAGAACTCGATGATCCGGGTGGCGACCTTGACCATGCAGGTCGAGTCGTCGATCACGATCACCCCGGCCGAGCCAAGCATCGAGCCGACCGCAGCCAGTGAGTCGAAGTCCATCCCGACATCCAGCCCGCGCTCCGGGATCAGCGGCGCCGAGACCCCGCCGGGGATCACCGCCTTGATCCTGCGCCCCGGCGGCGGCCCGCCCGCGCGGTCCTCGACCAGTTCACGCAGCGATATGCCCATCGGCAGTTCGTAAAGGCCCGGTTTCCGCACGTGCCCGCTGAGGCAATAAAGCTTCGGACCGGGGCTCTTGTCAGGGCCGATGCCGCGAAACCAGTCCGGCCCCCGCGCCACAATATGCGGCACGCAGACCAGCGTCTCGACATTGTTGATCACGGTCGGGCTGGCGTAGAGCCCCGCGACCGCCGGAAATGGCGGTTTCAGACGGGGCTGCGCCCGCTTGCCTTCGAGCGAGTCGAGCATCGCCGTCTCCTCGCCGCAGATATATGCGCCGGCGCCGCAATGGATGTGCACGACGAAATTGAAATCCAAGCCCAGAATCCGTGTCCCCAGATAACCCTTCGCATGGGCCTCGGCGATCGCCTGCTCCAGCCGGTGGATCGCCAGCACGTATTCCCCGCGGATGTAGACATAGGCGGTTTCCGCCCCGATCGCGTAGGCGCTGATCGCCATGCCCTCGATCAGCTGGTGCGGATCACGCTCCATGATGATCCGGTCCTTGAACGTGCCGGGCTCGCCCTCATCGGCGTTGCAGCACAGGTATTTCGGCTTGTAGGCCCGTTTTGGCACGAAGCTCCATTTCAACCCCGTCGGGAATCCGGCGCCGCCGCGACCGCGCAGGTTCGATTGCTTGACGAGGTCGATGATCTCGTCGGGCGTGTGCTCGCGCAGCGCCTTCGCCAGCGCCTGGTAGCCGCCGCCGGCCTCATAGCTCGAAAGCAGATGGCCATCCGGCACGTCCATGTTTCTGAGAAGGACCGGTTCGAACATGGCGGCTATTCACCCGGCGGTCCCGCGGCGGCGAGTTCGGCGCCAGTCGCTTGCCCTGCCGCCGCGCGCAGCCTGTCCAAGAGCGCGTCGATCCGCGCAATGTCGAGGTCGCCGTGATAGTCGTCGCCGACCTGCATCACCGGGGCCATCTCGCAAGCGCCGAGGCATTCGACGGTCGAAAGCGTGAACAGCCCGTCCGGGGTCGTGCCGCCCTTTTCGATCCCCAGCACAGTCTCCAGATGCCTCAGTAGGTCCTCGGATCGGCGCAGCATACAGGATAGGTTGTCGCAGAGTTGCAAGTGGAACAGACCCACCGGCTCGGTATGGAAGAGGGTGTAGAAGGTCGCCAATTCGTAGACCCAGACCCGCTCGACACCCAGGATGTCGGAGACCTCTTCCAACACCGGGCCGGGCAGATGACCATGTTCCTTCTGCGCGATCAGAAGCGCGGGCATGATCGCCGAGCGCTGGTCGGGATACCGCGCCGCCGCCGCTTCTATCTTTTCGCGCATGTTCATTGCGTCCAGATCCCGGCTACTTGTCTACCTCGGCCATCACCGGGTCGAGGCTGCCCAGCACGGCGATCATGTCCGCCAGGAAGCGCGCATTGCTTGCCCCGAACAGTCCCTGAAGGTTGACGAACGACGGTGCCCGCACCTTCATACGGAACGGTTTTTGCGACCCGTCGCTGATGATGTAAAAGCCGAGTTCGCCCTTTGGTGCCTCGATCGCCGAATAGACCTCGCCCTTCGGCACTTTGAAGCCATAAGCCGACAGGTCGAAATGCTGGATCAGCGCCTCCATCGAGCAGTGCACCCTGTCCTTATCCACTGGGAAAGCGATGGTCGGGATATCGATCTGGAACGGCCCCTCGGGCATCTGGTCAAGGCATTGCTCGATGATCCGGACGCTCTCGCGCATCTCCTCGACGCGGCATTGCCAGCGCGCGTAGCAATCACCCTCATCGCGGGTAATGACGTTGAAAGCCAACCGGTCGTAGATCTCATATGGCTCGTCGCGGCGGATGTCCCAGTCGACGCCCGAGGCCCGCAGGTTCGGGCCACTCAGGCCAAGGTCGATGCCGTCCTCGGCTGAGATCACGCCGATCCCCTGCGTGCGCTTCAGGAACACCCGGTTGTTCTCGACCAGCCGTTCATAGTCGCGGATCCGGTTCGGGAAGATGTCGCAGAACTCCCTGATCTTGGGAAAGAACCCGTCGGGCAGGTCCTCGCGCACACCCCCGACCCGGCAGAAGGACGTGTGCATCCGCGCCCCGCTGATCATCTCCAATAGGTCCATGATCATTTCACGCTCGCGCATGGCGTAAACCAACGCGGTCATGGCGCCCAGGTCCATCGGCAACGCACCGGTGATCAGGAGGTGACCGGAGATCCGCGCGAGTTCGGCCATCAGCACGCGGATATATTGCGCGCGGATCGGCGCTTCGATGCCCAGGAGCTTCTCCACCGCTAGCGCGAAAGCGAGGTTGTTCGAGGGCGGGCAGAGGTAGTCGAGCCGGTCGGTTAGCGGAAAAATCTGGGTGTAAGTGAAGCTCTCGGCCAGCTTTTCGGTGCCGCGGTGGAGGTAGCCGATGTGTGGGTCCACGCGCGCGACATACTCGCCGTCCAGCTCAAGGACGAGCCGCAGCACCCCATGCGTGCTGGGATGCTGCGGGCCGAGGTTGAGAAGCACCTCCTTTGTGTCGAGCGCTTCACCTGCCGGCCTGCTCAGTTCCGTGACTTCGGTCATCTCACTTCCCGGCGTCGAACGGCCTCCCTTATGGAATGTCCTTGGTGGCGAGATCGGGCTGCGTCGGCGGCGGGCCTTCCGCGCCAAACGGGTTCAGCGTGTCCTTGTAGCCCCGGAGCGGAAAGTCCTTGCGCTGCGGAAAGCCCTCGAAGCCTTCCCACATGTAGATCCGGCGCAGGTCGGGATGGCCCTCGAACCGGATGCCATACATGTCCCAGGCCTCGCGCTCGTGCCAGTTGGCGGTCCGCCAGACCCCCGTCACCGACGGGACCCGCGGCGGATCGCCGAGGCGGCATTTGATCCGAACGCGCCATTTGTTCGGCAGCGAATAGAGGTGGTACACCGCCTCGTAGCGCAGCGTTTCGGGATAATGGTCGACCCCGCAGATGTCGGACAGGAAATCGAACCGCAGCGTCGGATGGCCCTTCAGGAATTGGCAAAGCTCGACGATCATGTCAGGCGGTGAGGCGAAAGCGTGAACCCCATGCGAAAAGCCAAGCTCCTCGATTTCCCCCCCGAAACGTTCCGCGATCAGGGTGCGGATGAGGGACGTCTCCACGCTCATGAGGCTGCAACCCGATCCAGAGGCGTCCCGGCCAGCGCGCGGGACCTCTTGATCTTCTCTTGGAGCAGAAGGATGCCATGCATCAGTGCCTCGGGCCGCGGCGGGCAGCCGGGCACATGCACGTCCACCGGCACGAAAGTCTCCGCCCCCTGCACCACGGCGTAAGTGTTGTAGACCCCGCCCGAGATCGCGCAGGTGCCCATGGCGATGACCCAGCGTGGCTCCGGCATCTGGTCGAAGAGCCGGCGCACGACCGGAGCGAACTTCCGCGTCACCGTGCCGGCGATGATCATCACGTCGGACTGGCGCGGCGAAGGTCGAAACACCACGCCGAAGCGGTCGAGGTCGTAGCGGGCGCAGCCGGCCGAAATCATCTCTATGGCGCAGCAGGCAATCCCGAAGGTCTCGGGCCAGAGCGCCGACCGCCGGCTCCAACTGATGACGCTGTCGGCGGTGGTGAACAGCACGCTGTCGCGAATCGTTTCGCCTACTCCTCCCATTCCAGCGCTCCTTTCAGCCAGGCGTAGGCGAAGCCCACGATAAGCAGCAGCATGAAGACAAACATCTCGACATAGCCGACGAGCCCGATCTCCTTCAGCACGACCGCCCAGGGAAACAGGAACATCGCCTCGACGTCGAACACCACCAGCAGGATTGCGAGGATGAAGAACTGCACCCTGAAGCGGCCCCCGGCGGCCTCGCCGGCCGGGTCCATGCCGCACTCATAGGGCATGTTCTTCGCGGGATAGGGGTTGGACGGGCGCAGGAGCGAGGAGACGAACAGCGTCGCCACGGCCACCAGGACAATTCCGGCGACCATGAAGAGAACCGGCAGGAATTCCATTCCAGTCATGTCGCGCTGCCCTGGTCACCCACCGAGGGCTTGCTCAAGCTGCGACCGACCAATCTTCAGGCCGGCGGTGCTGGCCCTCGTGCAGCGACTAGGGCATCCTTTCGTACGCTCCAGAGTATTCCCTTGGCCGGTTCATTGCAAATCCAATCGTGGTCAACCGCCGAACACGGAACTCTGGGCAAGCCTCAGAAACCACGCCGGAAACAGTCCGATGCCGATGGTGCCGGCGGCGGTCAAGGCGAGCGTGGCGCGGACGGACGGCGTCAGGGCAGGCTCGAACGCGCGCTCCGGCTCGCGCATGTAGATCACCATGACGATGCGGATGTAGAAGTAGGCGGCGACGGCGCTCAGCAGCACCGCGATCACCGCCAGCGTGACGAAACCCCGCTCGACGAGCGCCACCAGCACGTAGAACTTGGCGAAGAACCCGGCTGTCGGCGGAATGCCGGCGAGCGAGAACAGGTAGAGCAGCATCAGAAGCGCCAACCCGCGATGCGACTTGGCGAAGCCGGCGTAGTCCTCGATGACCTCGCCGGAGAAATCGCCATTCCGCATCATGATGACGATGCCGAAGATACCGAGATTCATGAAGGCGTAGATCAGCAGGTAGAGCATCACCCCGGCAATCCCGTCGGCGCCACCCGCCACCACGCCGAAGAGCGCGAAGCCCGCATGGGCGATGCTGGAATAGGCGAGCAGGCGCTTGAAATTGTCCTGCACCAGCGCCACGAAGCTGCCGAGCGCCATCGTCACCACCGCGATCACCGCGACGATGATCCAGGCGTCGGAAGCGGCGACCAGCGGGTTGAGGAACACGCGCAGGATCACCGCGAATCCCGCCGCCTTGGGGGCGACCGACATGAAGGCCGTGATTGTCGTCGGCGCGCCTTCATAGACGTCCGGCACCCACATGTGGAACGGCACCGCGCCGACCTTGAAGACCAGCCCCGCGACGATGAAGACCACCGCCAGGAGCAATCCGGGATCGAGCGGGTCGCCGGTCACCGCCGCAGCCATCCCGTCCAACTGCGTCGTGCCGGTGATCCCGTAGATCAGCGAGACGCCGTAGAGGAAGATTCCCGTCGAGACCCCGCCGAGAACCACGTATTTCAGCGCCGCCTCGTTCGACCGCCGCTCCTTCCTGAGGAAGCCGGTGAGCACATAGGTCGAGAGCGCCATCAGCTCGAGGCCGACATAGATCGACAGAAGATCGGTTGCCGAGGCCATGATCATCATGCCGGAAAGCGCAAAGAGCAGCAGGACATAGTATTCGCTCAACGCGATCTCCTCGATCTCGGCATATTTTCGCGACAGGAGGAACGTCAGGATGGTCGAAAGGTAGAACACCATCTTGAAGAAGACCGCGAAGCGGTCGGCGATAAACATGCCCGAATAGGCCGGCCGCACCTCGCCCGCCAGTAACAGTGTCGCCAGGGTCGCAACCAGCACGGTTGCAGCGGAAGCCCAGACGAGGAAATACCCCTGTCCCTTTGGCACAAGCTGTCCCAGAATCAGCAAGATGCAGGCCCCAGTGACCACCACGATCTCGGGCAGGCTCGCTAGGATCGACTGGAAAAGCGTGGCAGCGGTCATTGGCCGCCCCCGTTAGAATGCACCTGCGTGAGCAGATGCCTCACCGATGGCCCGATGATGTTGAGAAAAGGTTTCGGATAGAGCCCGACCCAGAGCACGAAGACCGCCAGCGGCAGGATCGTCACCAGCTCGCGGGCGTTTACGTCGCGAATCTTGAACCGCACGCCGATGCTGGCTGGACCAAGCGCGACTTTCCTGTACATGCCAAGCAGATAGGCCGCGCCCAGCAGTGCCCCCAAAACGGCGGCCGCGCCGACGGCCAGATTGGCCGCAAACGCGCCCGACAGCACCAGCAACTCGCCCACGAACGAATTCGTTCCCGGCAGCGCCATCGACGACAGGGTGAACAGCGCAAGAAACGCGGTATAGACCGGCGCCGCCTTCATTAGCCCGCCATAATCCGCGATGCTGCGGGTATGGGTCCGCTCGTAGATCAGGCCGACGAACAGGAACAACGCGCCCGTCGTTACGCCATGATTGAACATTTGCAGGATGCCGCCCTCGAGCCCGCGGAGGTTCAACGTGAAAATACCCAGCGTCACGAAACCCATGTGGCTGATGCTGGAATAGGCCACCAGCTTCTTGAGGTCGTCCTGCGCCAGCGCGAGTAACCCGCCATAGACGATTGCGAGCGCCGAAAGCGTAAGCATTAGCGTCGAATAATACAGCGACGCCTCCGGCAGCATCGGCAGCGAGAACCGCAGGAAGCCGTAGGCGCCCATCTTCAGGAGAACGCCGGCGAGGATGATGCTACCCGCCGTCGGCGCCTGCACATGGGCGTCCGGCAGCCAGGTATGGACCGGGACCATCGGCACCTTGACTGCGAAGGCGATCAGGAAGGCAAAGAACAGCCAGGACTGAACCCGGAACGGCAAATCCTGCGCCGTCAGGGCGAGGATGTCGAAAGTCTCGCCGCCGTGGAAATAGAGCACGATGACACCGATCAGGAACAGAAGGCTGCCCGCCAGCGTGTAGAGGAAGAATTTGAACGCCGCATAGACCCGGCCGTCGCCACCCCAGACGCCGATGATCACGTACATCGGGATCAGCATCGCCTCCCAGAAGACGTAGAACAGGAACAGGTCGAGCGCGCAGAACACCCCCAGCATCAGCGCCTGCATGGCCAGCAGGCTGACCATGAACTCCTTCACCTTGCGGTCGATCGCGACCCACGAGGCGAGCACGCAGATCCAGCCCAATAACGCAGTCAGGAATACAAAGAGCGCGCTAATTCCGTCGATGCCGAGCGCGTAAGTGATTCCGAGCGCGGGCACCCACGGGCGCGTCTCGGTGAACTGCATCTCGTGGGTAGTGGTGTCAAAGCCGGCCAGCAGAGCGATGCAGAGAGCGAGGTCGAGGACGGTGACACCTAGCGCCGTCCACCGCACCGCATCGTCGCTGCGGAGAAGCATCAGAACCGCTGCCCCGGCGGCGGGCATGAACACGATTAGGCTAAGCAGCGGGAACGCCATCGCACCCCTACCGCCACACCACAGCGAAGACGGCGATGGCTGCGATCACACCGACGATCATCGCCAGCGCGTAATGGGTCACGACGCCGGTCTGCAGCTTGCGCAGCGCACCGCCACCGCGCAGGATTGAGCGGGCGACGCCGTTCACAACGGCGTCCACACCGTTGAGATCGATCCGCAGTCCGGCCCGTGCGGTTCCGTGCAGGAAGGGCAGCACCACGGTCTCGGACACGTCGCTCACCGCCTTCTCGTAGCGCGCCAGCGGTTTTTCGGCGAGCCACATGAAATGCCGCGCGCCTTTGCGGTAGAACCAGTCGGTGTCGATGCTGATCGTGTTCTCGGGGTCGAGCGCCCTGAGGAACAGCACGAAGCCCAATGCGGTGAACATCAGTATGCCGAGGCTCTCGGTGATATGGACGCCGGTGTAGGGTTCGAAGTCGACTGGATGGGGCAGCAGCGCGTAAAGTGGTTGGGGGAACACCCCGATCGCGATGCACAGCACCGCCGCCATTCCCATCGCAACAAGCATATTGCGGGGCGGCTCCCGCGCCTCCAGCTTCCGGTCCATGCCGAAGAACATGTAGTACGGGAGCTTGAGCCCAGTGTGCAGGAAGGTCCCAGATGATGCCATCGTCAGCGCCAGCACCACCAGCGCGCGGTGATCCTGTCCGGCGGCGGCCACCACCATCGATTTGGTCACGAAGCCCGAGAAGAACGGAAATGCCGAGATCGCGAAGGCGCCGACCATGTAGAGCGCCACGGTCAGCGGCATGGTCCTGTAGAGCCCACCGAGCTCGGTGAGCTTGCGCCGCCCGGTGACGTGGATCACCGCCCCCGCACCCATGAACAGGAGCGCCTTGTAGAGGATATGCGCGAAGGCATGGCTGGAGGCCCCGTTCACCGCCATCTCGGTACCGATGCCGACGCCCGCCACCATGTAGCCCACCTGGCTGACGATGTGATAGGCCAGGAGCCGACGGCAGTCGTTCTCCAGCACCGCGTAGATGACGCCGTAAAGCGCCATTGCCGTGCCGAGCCAAACGAGAAGCTCGGTGCCCGGAAACGCCCGGACCAGCACATAGACGGCGGTCTTGGTGGTGAAGGCGCTCATGAACACCGCTCCGGTGACGGTCGCCTCCGGGTAGGCGTCTGTCAGCCAGGCGTTGAGAGGCGGCACCGCGGCGTTGAGCATGAACCCGGCAAGGATCAGGTAGGCGGCGACGCCCATCCCCCCCTCGATCGGGCCGAAGAGCAGCGAACCTGTGGCGAGCCCGTGGAGAATGACGCCACCCAGCAGGGCGACGCCGCCGGTGATATGGACCATGAGATACCGGAACCCCGCACGGATCGCCTGCTTGCCGCGCTGGGCAAAGACCAGATAGGCAGAGGCAAACGCCATACCTTCCCAGAACAGGAACAGGGTCAGGTAGTCGCCTGCAAACACCACGCCGAGCGCGCTGCCAACATAGACGAACGCCGCCACATGCTCTCCGGCGCCCGTCAGGTGCAGCGCATAGACCATGCCGATCAGCGCCATAATGGTGAAAACGGTGGCGAAGACGATGCTCAGCCTGTCGACCTTCGCAATCAGGATTTCCTGCCCGATGAACTCCGCCGCGCCGTAGCTGCCCGGCTGCACGGTGAGCACGGCGAGGATCGCCAGCGCGGGAATCAACATCAGATAGGCCTTGCGGATTGATCCTTTCAGGAAAGGGATCGGCAGGGCGCCAAGAATGAACAGCAGGGCGGGATGGACGAAGTCAATCATAATAGTCCTCGCGCCGCATCAACCCGCCCTGATGGCCGAGGAACTTGGAGACGAAGATCAGCAGGACGCAGGACAAGAAGCCATAGACGGCCGACCAGCCCGGCAAGCGGTCCCACAGGAATTCAGCGTGTTCGCGGGGGACCAGAAAATCGGCGATGACGATCAGAACGAGCGCCAGATAAAACAGCCGGCGGCGTTGCTCCGCGTATCTCGCCTCACCAAAGAAATCGACGACACGCCTGATCATCTGACCACTCCTTCCGCCAGGGTGAGAAAATAGCCGGGGAAAATACCCATCGACACCGACAGGATCGCGGTCGCGACCAGTGGGATCGTCACCAACGGAATTTCACGGACCGTCGCCGGACTTTCCTGTGTCTCCGTCCCGAAAAAAGCGACATAGCTGACCGGCAGGAAGTAGGCGGCGTTCAGGACCGAGCTCACCAAGAGCACGACCAGGAACGCAATCTCCCCCGCCTCCACCGAGCCCAGCGCCAGATACCACTTGCTGACGAAGCCCGCGGTCGGCGGCACCCCGATCATGCTGAGCGAGGCCACGAAGAACGCGCCCATCGTCCAGGGCAGCCTGCGGCCGATGCCGGCCATGTCGCTGATGTTCCGCTTGCCGGACGCGCAATAGATCGACCCGGCGCAGAAAAAGAGCGTGATCTTGGAGAACGCATGCGCCGCAATGTGGATGATCCCGCCAACCATCGCGACCGGCGACAGCAGGACCGCGCCCAGCACGATGTAGGAGAGTTGGCTGACCGTCGAATAGGCGAGCCGCGCCTTCAGGTCGTCCCGCGTCAGGGCGTAGATGGACGCCATCAGGATGGTGAACGAGACCAGATAGGCCGTTGCGATGCCGAGCCCCAGCCCGTCCACCAGCCCCGTGCCGAAGACATGGAACACCACCCGCAGCACGCAGAACACGCCCATCTTGACCACGGCCACCGCATGCAAGAGTGCGCTGACCGGTGTCGGCGCGACCATCGCGGCAGGCAGCCAGGCGTGCATCGGCATCACCGCGGCCTTGGCGAAGCCGAACAGATAGCAGAAGTAGACCACGGTCAGCAGCGCCGGCGAGGCATCGACCCCGGCCAGCAGCCCGCCTGGCACGAAGTCGAGCGACCCCGCCAGATGGTAGGTCAGCGCCAGCGCGGCGAGAAGCACGCTTTTCGACGCCCCCATCAAATAGACGAGGTACTTGCGGCTACCCGTCCATCCCTCTTCGTCCTCGTGGTGATAGACGAGCGGATAGGTAACGAGGCTGAGCACCTCGTAGAAGATCACCAGCGTGAACAGATTGGCGGCGAAGGCGCCCCCGACGGCCGCCGCGAGACTGGCGGCGAAGCAGGCGAAGAACCGGGTCTGCGCGTGCTCGTTCAAGTGGCGCATGTAGCCGATGGAATAGATCGCCGCCACGATCCACAAGAGCGACGAGACGGTGGCAAACACCATGCCGAGCGCATCGACCCGGAAAGCGAAGTCGATCCCCGGCAGAATCTCGAACAGGCGCAAATCGACCGTCCCGCCGGCCAGCACCGTGGGTGCCATCGAGGCGACAATTGCGAACATGGCGATCGCGGCCAAGGGCGAGACGAGATCGCGGAGTTTCTCGCGGTTGTTCAGAACGAGAACTGCAAGGGCCGCCAGGCCTGCGACGGCGACGGCAAGCAGCGGCCGGATCGATATCACCGGGTCCAAGCCGCTATCCTTTCATCATGGTCACGTCGTCGACCTTGAGGGTGGACTTGTTCCTCACGAGGGCGACCAGAATCCCGAGGGCGACCGCAACCTCCGCCGCGGTGATTGCGATGACGAAGATCGCGAAGATCTGCCCGCGGAAATCGTCGTAGTAACGCCCGAAAGCGATGAAATTGATGTTGACCGAGTTGAGCAGCAACTCCAGCGACATCAGCACGACCAGGATATTGCGCCTGAGCAGCACGCCCGCCGCTCCGATCACGAACAGGACCACTCCGAGCAAAATATACCACCAGAGCGGAACCATCACCCCTGCTCCTTCCGCGCCAGCACGATGGCGCCGACCAGGGCCGCCAGCAGGATCACGGAGGCGGCTTCAAACGGTAGGAGATAGTCGGCGAAAAGTGTCATGCTGAGCTGCCTGATCTGATCGCCGCCGCGCATCGCGACGGGCTCCGTGACCGAAAAGCGGTCGCTCCAGAGCACCAGTACAAGCATCTCGACCCCAAGCAGGACGAGCAGCACCAGAGCCGGCAGGTTGCCGCCCGGCAAGAACCGCTGCAATACCGCTTCGCGCACATCGATCATCATGATCACGAACAGGAACAGGACCATGATTGCGCCGACATAGACGAAGATCTGGATGACAGCGAGCAACGGTGCCTCGAGCAAGACGAAGATTGCCGAGATCTGCAGGAAACACGCCATCAGCGCCAATGCGCTGTGAACCGGATTCCGCGCCAGGACCACGGTCAGTGCCGTGATCACGGACGCCGCAGCGAACAGAAGAAAGAACGCCTGATCCATCGACGCCAACCCTCCGCCGCGATCTGTCACTCGGCGCAAGGCGGCCGGGTTTGAGATAGCTGCGCACTTCAGATGCGTCTACAAATTGTGCCCTAGTATCGAATTTTTCTCAAGATTACATGGTTTGGCGCTACGTTATGCCCAAGTCTCAGCATCTGATACGGTGTGCGATCCCGCAGCTGCCTATCCGTTACTCAGGCTGCCTAAGGAGGTTCGGCACGAGATCAGAAACCCTGAAAAAAGGACGTCGCGGCCAGACGGCGGGCCTTTGGCGAGCTTACCCCGCCCAGATGTAGTGAATAATCTCTTCGGCCTCGCGCTCGACCTCCTCGATGCGCTTCTTCACCACGTCGCCGATCGAGACGATGCCGTCGAGTTGGCCGTTCTTTACCACGGGCAGGTGGCGGAAGCGGCCTGTGGTCATGATCTCCATGACCTGGTTGATCGTGTGGTTCTCGGTGCAGAGGTTGACCTTGGCGGTCATTGCGTGACGGACACTCTGCTCCAGGGCCGCAGCCCCATACTTGTTCATGGCGCAGACGATGTCGCGCTCGGACACGATGCCGATCACCTTGCGATCACCATTGGTAACGACCAGTGCGCCGATCCTGTGTTCGGCGAGCCTGTTGATCGCCACGGCGAGCGTCTCGTTCGGGCCAATCGTCTCGACGGCTCGACCCTTGTCCTCGAGAATCGCTTTGACGTTCATGGCTTCCTCCAAGCGCTGCTACGCTCCAGTCCTCCGCCCCGTCTCCCTCTCGGTGCATTTCTGCGCCATCGTGCGCCGCGCGCCTTGATATTTCAAGTCCGACTTGAAATCTCAGGCCACAGTGCTTTCTGGCGGTAGGCCTTCATGATTGGCTTACACAAATCGCCGCCTGCTACAGGGGTCGCCCTTGCCGGCGCCGATGCTCATCGATCAGCCGAGAGCGCCGCCACGGATTTCCAAGGGAAGCCGATTCCGTCGGGCTCATGGGCGGCATGCCTGGTTCCTCTAGATGCATGCCGCTTTCGTCGATTTTCGCAAGCGCCCCTGAAACCTCAGGCGGCGTGCAGGTGCCGTTCAGCGTCCGGTGCAGCGATTTTGGCAAGCGGCGCGAGGATCGAACTTTCGCCCTTCAGAGCGATATCACTCAGCGAGATGAGGCCCCGTCATTCGCTTCTGCCGGTTGAGCACTGGAAGGTGACGCACCCGGCGCGCCTGCGTTTGTTCAAGCGCCTGCTCCAGGCCTGGTCCTCGAAACAGAAGAATATGCCGGGCGACATCACAGCGTCGGACGCGAATCCTTCGTGGTAAAACATCCGGGTCGATCGAGTGAACGGTGGAATCACTATGGCGGGCGTTACTGTGACAAGACGATCAGGATCGTCATTGATCATGTGCGGCAGATGAACTCCCGGACCGCCGAAGATCCTACGCTAATCTACTCCAAAACAGCCGCTTCGCCGAATTTATTAGGTCTTTCCCCTACTCCCACTCAATGATCAATTATGTCTATAACTGCTTGTTTTGATTGATAAAATCTTATCATCTTTCCAACGAATACCGTCAATAATACCGTCAGATTGTTAGGCTGTTGAAAAGACTAAAACAATGTGGTCGCCGTCGCGGTATGCACACTTTTGACTGCATTATTTACGACTGCCATTCGGCGAGGTCAAAGCCGGAGTTCACAGACCATAAGGCAAGGACGGTCTTGCTCATGCTCGACAGCCCTAGGTCGAGTAGACGGGAATGGGCTGGCAGGAGATGGGTGTCGTGTCGAATCCTGTCGATCCTCGATGGACCAAAGCTTCGCATTCTCATCTGCTGTGACATTTTGTGGGCACACCTTTTTGAGGTCGTTCATTGGCAAGTCTTTGATGCTTGAAATTCTTCGGTGCTAGCAACATCACGTAATACGCTGGCAGGTTGACGACAAATCTCCTGTTCGATGGAGCTTGTCGTGCATTTTTTTGGATGAATCACCGTGCTAGCGTGGACACATAGGCCCAATGATCCTCTGTCCTTCAACGTTTCCGCTTCGGAAGACGGCCCAAGAAAGGCTTTCTCGGCAGTACTTTCGCGTACTGAAGTACGGAAAAATTAGAATGCCTCTCCATCTGGTCGGGGAAACGATCGAGAAGACACGCAGAGACGGGCAAACTGGTAAAGCTGATGCGCGGCATCTACGTCGATGCCGATGATGACATCGACACGGTGCTCCTCCGACACGCTGTTCGCATGTCCCAATATCTATACCCGCGTGCTATCTCTCTGCAGCCATTTCCGTGCTGCTCGGCCCAACGCGCGACGGTCGCCTCTTCCTAAGCGGTCGACGTAAGCAGCCGACCCGGCTCCGTTTCACTCAAGATCATTCAGAACGAAGGCCCGCCAACCCCTCTGTCGCACAAGCAGTGATCAACGACATTGTGAACGAGTTCCGGATGGCAGTCTCTTCCTTGCACCAGCGATTCCTCGAGGCCTTTCGGCTACGCAGATAGCATGCAGCGTCAATGGACGACGCCATGCGGGAGGCGATCGCGAAAAGGCTCATAGAGGAATACAGCAGCGCGAAGGGAGCGGCAGACGCGGTGTGGACGCTTGCGCGCGAAAACCAATGTATCGCGAAGGCCAACAGGCAGAAGGCTATGTGCTCCGTCGCCGCTTCCCGGTGCGCAACGAAGCTGCGATGGATCTGATCGTGGCCTGGCCATTGCCGGCGACTATATGCATATCACCGTCGCCGAGGTCCGTTGGGTTCGCCAGCGCGGACGCGTTCGTTGGCGGGATGTCGCCGAAGGGGCCTATCGGCGCGAGCAGGTCGTCACAATTCAGACGCTTGTCATTGATCGTTTGCCGGCGTCGGTTCGCTCCGCGATGTTTCCTGCGGATGGTTATTGCGAAATCCGGCCGACCGGGCGCGAGTCGCCGCGTGAGCTTGGATTTCCCCGCAATGTTGGGATCCGTAAACTTGAAGATCGCCTCCTCGACCTTGCACACGCGCAACGACTGCGTTTGGTCGCGCAGCGGATCGATCCGCGCTGACCCGCTTGTTTGCCGGGCGCAACTCGGTTCGCGCGCGCGATCGTCTGCATCAGAGGGTGGTTCTTCATTGGCTTGTCGAGATGGATCGTCGAGCAGGTTGGCACGTCGAAGCCGGTGATCCACATGGCGCAGACGAAGACCAGTCTCGACCTCCCCACCTCCTGGAGCATGGCTTCAAGTGGAACCGACGAGTTCACCGGCCGGATGCAGGAGGCCATCAACGGGATGATGCTGGACATGATCGCCGCGATTGCCTGCAAGGACTATCACGACAGGCGGCGGCGGCAGGCCCAGGGTATCCAGAAGGCCAAGCAGGAAGGGCGCTACCGAGAGCGGCCTGAGGACCAGGAGCGCAATGCGGCCATAGAAACGTAGACCCCTCCATTTCGTTACCCGGTAGCTACGTTGCACTGACGACAGCCGCAAGTAGGCGACCCGATTGGTATGCCCTGACGTACACTCCACCTCCAACCGCTGGACAAGGATAGCCCCGCCAGCGCGCGCGCTCATGTCGGTCTGGAGGGTATCGCCACCGGGCAGCCTCTCGGCGTCTGGCGGTCGTCTCACTCGGGCCTGTGTGGTGAAACCGAAGGGGCACGGGGGGTGCCACGCATGAGCCTGTTATCCGATGGGTCGTAAGAAAATTTGGCCCGGATATTCCGACCCCTCCTTTTGACCCCGCCCCCGCTGAACCCGCTCACCCGAATTGTCTATCCGAGCTAGCCCAAGCGGCCGATTTGGGGGCGATCTTTATCGGCTACTAATGACCTGTCGCTTGACGCTGGGGTCAATTGGGTGGGCACTCGTCATTGGGTGGGCACGCGCGTCAGGCCGGAGTGTAGGCTGGGGGTGCGGAAGTCGCAATCTTTGAAGGTCCGTCCCCGGCCGCACTCTTGAGACACCCGCCCGGGTAGCCTTGGAGGGCGGCACTAGCCGATGTAAGACTGACAGGGTGCCCAAAGCTCCGCTGTCTGGGTCCCTGTCATCGCTCAGTCACTATTTTAGTTGTGCTGCCACTGCACCCTGCGAAGGCAGCTCAAAGCAGCGGGGACTAACCCCAAGCCCCACCACCCGGTCCCCGCTGCTCATTTACCGTCGCAATGACGTCAAAGGCCCGCGTGACCACCTACAACATCGCAGCACACGCCAGTACCCGGCATGATCGTCAAGGCTTTCCGGTGCCGTTGCGGCTCAACGCGCTACGTTCACGGCGGAATTCGTGAAGGGAGAGATTCGCGCGGTAGGCGCACTGGACGGGCGCGCCATCTTGTCTATCTAATCGCCGACGCAAACCTCACCACGGAAACAATCCACCTCGATCACGAAATCCCAAACATCGTCCTCAAAACGAGCATTCCTATCGACCTGCTGATCGGAACCTACCGAACAAGCAAATTGCGAGCGCCTTGCTTTAGGATTGCCAAGCGCTTCGGCAGGCATTTGCAGACCATCGATTGCGATACGCTCCTTTTGGCGATGCCACTTAGGGTATGATGAATTGCAAAAAGCTCAAGACTGTTTGGCTGGCCATCGATTCCGGCCGACTGCTCGGCCATTAATTTCACATAATTTCACATTCCAAACAGAGACGAAAGTTGGCCCAGAGCTTACGGCCGAAACGCTCGCTTAGGCAGTTGGATGCACCGTAACGGGGGCGAGGCTTCCGCGCCGATTCCAAATCCTTTGCTCTTCGGCCGTCCCCTCGTACGTCTTGACTAGTACGAGCCCGCAGCCTATTTCAGCGCGACGTTAGCACTCTCCACTGGCGAGTGCTAACCACGCTCCGGCAACGGAGAACCTTTCAACCTCCGCACCAGGGATATCCAAAATGGCAAAGTCGAATTTCCGGCCGCTGCATGACCGCGTGGTCGTTCGTCGGGTCGAATCCGAATCCAAGACCTCCGGCGGCATCATCATCCCCGATACGGCTAAGGAAAAGCCGCAGGAAGGCGACATCATCGCCGTTGGTTCCGGCGCCCGTGACGAAGCCGGCAAGCTCGTCCCGCTGGACGTCAAGGCCGGCGATCGCATCCTGTTCGGCAAGTGGTCGGGCACCGA